>JAABUE010000080.1 GCA_011389535.1 Anaerolineales bacterium | reverse complement strand
AGCGTAGCCAATATGGTAAGCCGCATACAACAGTGATCCGAGTAAGATAGCAGGGATCACTCCAAAGGATTCTTCCAGGCGCAGCAGCACCCAACCCCGCCAGAAAACGGCTTCGAAAAATCCGATTGCAAGCGAGAGGGCGAAGAGCGGCGCAAACTGTTCGAAGTTCGGCAAGCCAGCCTGTGCAAATGTGCCCATATATTGCGCACCCGCAAATATGATCTGCAGAACCAGGCTGAGCCACAACCAGCGGGTTGAAATACCGAGATCGGATAACGGGCGCTTACGGATTACTACGGTCCAGTAAAGCGGCAAACCCACTCCAAAAATCCCGGCCCCTAGCACAGCGAAGAGCAGGAAGTACCCGATCCCGCCCCAGGTTTCTGTCCCGACTACAACGGTTGCCGTATAAAGCGCCCCGACCACCAATACCCAGGAAACCAGTACAACGAGAAGATCGC
Source organism: Anaerolineales bacterium (assembly GCA_011389535.1). Classification (GTDB taxonomy): domain Bacteria; phylum Chloroflexota; class Anaerolineae; order Anaerolineales; family Villigracilaceae; genus JAABUE01. Next base: position 11,165 of record JAABUE010000080.1, on the reverse strand, counting down.
GCCCTGGCCTCCATTGCAGGACAAACAATTTCCTGGCATTTTCAACAAGCATCTTAGACCTCCTCCGACAAAATCATATACAGCATACAAAAAGCTCGGAAAGACTACATCCGGCACCTGGGCAGACTACTCCCTGGTCAGGTGGACAGGTTTTGATTTGCTGCAGGTGTGAAACGCCGCAGCCCAAATCGAGTCAATGCAACGGCGCCTAACCCGATCAATACGACCGAGAGTCCCAACAGGTCACCGATCAGTGGGATGGAGGACACGAGTTCCAGCATGAGCATGAAAACCAGCATACTAATGAATGCCGCCGCTGAGGGCTTTACCGGGCGCTTCAAAATCCGGATCCCAAGCCTGCCAGCCGAGATCCCCAGCCCGATCCATCCGTAGAGCGCCGCTACTCCCAGAAGGAAAAATCCCAGCAGTGTAACCGGGATGAGCAGGATGGTGTATGCCATCGTTACCAGCAGGGAGATGCCCACTACACCGACCAGCAATCCCACTGCTCCGCTCACCAGGCTGTGATGTGTTGCAGCCTCGCCAACTCGTCCAACTGCCCCCGGAACATAGCGGATCAGAACTGTAGCGACAAGCCCGAGCAGCGAGCCACTGATCAGCGTTCGTAATAACAGTATCCAGACGGTGGGCGCTTGTTTTTCTGGCAGGTCTGGGAGCGGGATTCCGGCTCCGGTGTTGATCTGTCCCACGATAACGGAATCGGGCGACGGGTGGTATGATCCGCTGCCCAGGTTCAAGTCGCCGCCGATGCGGGCAGAAGGGCCGAGGGTCAGATCCCCATTCAGGAAGAAAACATCCCCGGTAATATGGCCGTCCACGTTAAAGCTGCCCGAAAGAATGTGGACGCTGCCATCTAGCATCGTACCTGCAGGCAGAGTAACAGAACCATCCGTGACGATCAGGCTGCTTGTTAAATCCTGGGTCAAGATATGCTCACCTTCGGTGACCAACGTAAAACGGTAGAGTCCATCCGAACCGCAGGCAGCCAGGAACAAGGACAGGAAAGCGACGAGAAAAGTTAATGGAAAGCGTTTCATGAGGCCTCGATTGGTTTTGGCGCAGGAGAGAAATAGGCCAGCGCTACCATTGCCAGGAAGAAAAGCATTGCCAGGGAGTCCACCACCTGGATGTGACGTTCCAACGACAGGCGCTCGCCCCAGGCAATGGCCAGCGCAGTGCTCAAGAAGGTGGCCGTCCAGCCGGAGAGCGCTACCCCCAGGGCCGAGTTCAAGCTGATCGTATCTGGCGTGGAAAGGTCGGCCCAGATAGCAAAGTTGACAACTGTATACAAGCTGACAGCCAGGGCATACAACATCGGCATCGAGAGCACGGTGTTGGCGGCCTCCGTCCGGATGTGAAAGCTGTATTGCAGGTGTGTCAGCGCAAAAATGCCGAAGATCCACAGGAAGAGCGGGCGCTCGTGCAGACTGGAGTACAGCACGCCCGCCACCAGGGCTCCGAGCACGTGTGCTCCGGCGATGAACAGACGGACTTCAAAATCGGGCGACTGCCAGGAGCCGGTCATGTATAGCGGCGTCTTGAGCAGGCGCAGAAAGCCCAGGCTGTCCACAAAGTAAATGCTGAACATAATGAGGATCAGCCCAAGCAGACGACGGTCCCTGCGCCCGGCGCGCAAAAATCGCCCGCGTGCGAACGCCGGATGTTCATGCTGGCGAGCGAGCGCATCCAGCCACGGATGGTGTATGAAGGCGAGTATGCCCATGCCGAGCGCGCCGCCTGCCAACATCAGCAGGGATTGGCGGCGGAAAGCCTCGAAGGTCCACTCGCTGGAAAGGGTTTCAGCGGCGAAATATGCGCAGGCCGTCACCAGCGCCGCCGCCCCGCCTCGCATCCGGACCGGGATCAGGTCCACCGTCATGGAAAACATGACCGGCACCCCCACTCCCAGCGCCACAGAGACGCCTGCCAGCCAGACGAGAAAACCTGGTTCGCCCGTTACGAACGGGCAGATGAAAGTCAGCAGGATTTGGGCCAGCACCACACCGAACGACAGGCGCAACTTAACCCGGAAACGCCTGCCCCACCCCTGTTTTTGGATCCACCAGCCGAAAGCGATGGCGATAAGGCAGGTCAATAACGCCAGACAGGCCATGTCACGGGCGACAGCCGATGGACTCAGCCCAAGCAGACGGGTTCCAAAATCTTCCAGGCCAAGCTGGACAAAGGTCAGGTTGTAGTAGTAGCCCGCCGCCATCATGCCGATAAACAGGATGTAGCCGAACAGCCGCGGCCAGTTGCGGGTTTTCAGGGTTTCAAGCATTGTTCTCAGTTTTGAGCATCATCAGGAGCTGACCATAGTGCTCGATCTGGAAATCCGCTGGTGTGGTAAGCGCTGCCCCTCCAAACAGACAGGCGCGCACGCTCGCCGCCCGCCCGGACTGGATGTCGATCTCACGGTCGCCGACAAACAGAGATTTCGCAGAGTGCAGATTATGTTTCTTCACTGCAGCCAGCGCCATGGCCGGGTCCGGTTTGCGGGGATAGCCCTGCTCCACGCTGAAAATATCGTCAAAATATGAAGCCATGCCATGCGTATCCAGGAGCCGCTGTGTAGACTGTACGCTGCGATGAGTAATGATTACATTCAGCCCGCCGCGCGCATGGATCAATTCACAGACTTCGCGCACGCCGGGGAAAGGAGGTTGGTTAGCGGGATCAACCGTCCGGTAAGATTCGGCGAATCGGTTCCGAAGCAGATCCGGATCCAGTTTGAAGCGGTATGCGAGGGTTTGCATACACTGATCAATGGATTGGCGTGCCAGGCCGTCGATCACGTTCAATGCAATTGAAAGCCCCATTTCACTGAGGGACTTGCTAATCGCGTATGTGATCGCTGGATAGGTATCGAAGATTGTGCCGTCCAGGTCCCAGAGAATGTTTTTGATCATAAGTTATTTCCGCAAACGTTTATTTCTTGACCGGATACGTTTCATCTTCTGCATGTGCCAGTTCCCGGTTGAACTTCTGTACTTCGTTCATGATTTGATTGCTCTTGTCGATTATTCTTTGGCCTTGGAATGCAGGAAAGTCTCCAGTTCGGCCCAAGCCAGATAGATGAGCCCTGCAACCAGGGCGATTACGCTCCAGGTAACCAGTCCCTGGCCTACATACTCGAGCATGGCGTTGAACAGTTCGGCGCTCCAATTGGTGAGCGATGAGCCAAAGACGGCGGCAGCCAGGTAGCGGGTGGAATACAATAGGGCTGCGCTAAACAGCAGTAAAGTACCAGTGGTTCTTCTTGTCATGACTAAAACTCCGTTCTCTCGAACTTCGCCAACGCAACGAGAATGAAAATCAGGCTCCAAAATGCGGTGGCAGCCAGCGGCGCCCAAAGCATGCCAGCAGGTACAGGTTGTCCTCCGGCCACCAGTGGGGAGACCTTGCTCAATATCCAGGGGGTGACAAACAGCAGCGGCTTGAGCAGGCCGCCCAGCACGCTCCCACCCAGCAGGAAAGCCAGTGTGATGCCCATGATGGGGCCCCGGCTGTTGAATAACGTGCCGAGCATGAGGGTCAACGTGAGATAGAAGAGGGTGTGGATGCTCACGATTCCGACACCTCCCAGGAAAGGCAGGACCGGGAAGGGAACTGCGCCGCGCAGGCTCAACAGCAAGTAAGCCGCCAGGGATGGCAGGGCGATGAGCAAAACCGGGAGGGCCAGCAGCGCAGCGACCAGTTTAGCCAGCACGTACGAACGGCGTGCCACGGGTTTGGAAAGGATCCATTCGGCCACGCCGGAGTGTTTCTCATCCAGGAAGGCGTCTTGAAAGAGCACGATTGCGCCGATGGCGAGCGCCAGGCTGCTCATCTGGAAGAAAACAGAGCGCCCCATTTCCATCCCGAAGGGAACGAGTCCCCCCATGGCAGCTACTTCCGGGTCGCCGCTGGCTTCGGCCAGGGACGGCATCACGAACAGCATGAGGCCCGTCAGCCCGCCGAGCATGCCGGTCCATAGCAGGGCGTTGACCCACCAGCGGCGGGTGCCCCACCAGGCGCGGTTCTCTTTGCGCAGCAGATTGGCGAAGCCCCTCAAGCCGTTCCATTCGTTCACACGTTCAAATGCTCTGTTAGCGGCCATCGCCGTCTCCTTTCACGATCTCCATGAAAACTTCTTCCAGTTCATACTTCTTGCGGCTGAACTCGGTCACCGTCACCGTGGTGTCAGATAGCACGTGTCTCAGCAGAGAGGCTTCAGCAGCGGCCTCGTCGCTGACGCTCACCTGCCAGATGGTGCTGCCGTTGCGCGCTTTTGCGCTCGCATGCGTTACCCAGGGCAAGTCGGATAAACGTTGTCCCAACCCGTCAGCCTTGCCCTTGAGGGTTACCGTGTAAACTACACCATCCTTGCCACTCAGGATGATCTCAATTGGGCCGCTGGTCACTACCTGCCCGTGGTTCAGGATGGCGACGTTGTCGCTCACCCGCTGCACATCGTCCAGGATGTGGGTGGAGTAGAAGATCGTGGTGTACTTGCGCAGCCGCTCCATGATTTCCAGCACCGACTGGCGCCCAATAGGATCGAGCGCTGAGGCAGGCTCGTCCAGGATGAGCAGGTCGGGATAATTGACCTGGGCCAGCGCGATCCCGAGACGTTGTTTCTCCCCACCGGAAAAACCTTTGGTAGGACGGTTCGCTTTGTCGGCTAAATCGACCAGTTCCAACATTTCGTCGCATCGTTCCTGAATTTTGGCCTGCGGGCCGTTAAAGAAGAACTTTGCGGCAAAAAGCAGGTTCTCTCGGGCGGTCAGGTACTCGATGAAGCGCGGCTGTTGCGGCAGGTAGCCGATCCGCTCACGGATAGCAACGCTCTCTTGCACAATGTCGTGGCCAAAGATTGTCCCGCTTCCAGACGTAGGGCGGCTCAGCCCCAGTAAAGTCTTCATCAGGGTGGTCTTCCCGGCTCCATTAGGGCCCAGGAAACCGAAGATCGAATGGCGAGGCACAGCCAGGTCCACGCCGCGCAGCGCATGCACATCCCCAAAGGATTTGCTCAGGCCGTTCGTCTCGATCACATTATCAACAGGTTGGATCATCAATTGTTTCCTTTCACAAGAATTCTGCGTACAATTTCTATTCAAAAAAATGGGGTGTCCGGTGTTGTGACATTCTCATCATTTTGAGAAGATATGTATATAGGATAAAAGAAAATCTCCCCGGCCACATCGGCGGCCTGGGGAGATTTGATACTGGTGGAGGGGTGAGTTCTGGACCTGGTCAGGTGGACAGTACGATTTACAAGCGCGCGATCAAGCGTCCACGCCGGAACGTCCGGCTGCCGAACCAGATCAGGACGGCATCGATACCCCACAACACCAACCCGAGCAGCAGGACAACCCAGACGCTAAAGTACATCACGCCGGATATCTGGCCGAACACCAGCAGCAAAACGGGAAGCACAATCATGCCGCCGGTCTGGTAAGCATCCTGGAAACCCTGCGCCCGGGCAGAGACCAGCACCATGCTGCTCAGTCCCAGGCCGGCTGCCGCTGGCACAACCCACAAGGTCATCACGACCCACATCAGGTTGGGAAAGAAAATCTGCCCCATAACCGGCCAGGCGGCGGCATTTGCCATCACAGCGTACAGGATAAAGCCTGCCAGCGCCACTACGATGGCCGGCAGCCAGGCAGAGAGCAGCTTGGCGATGAACAATTCCCGGTCCGTGGTGGGGGTGTAGAGCAAGGCTTCGAGGGTGCGCCGTTCGCGCTCCCCGGCGAAGCTGTCGGCGGCGATGACGGAGGCCACCATCAGCGGGATGATCAGGAACATGGGCGCCAGCATATAGACCAGGAAAAACACGATCGTTTGCTGTTCTATAGAATATGGGGCAAGCTCATCTCGAAGACCGGCCGGCATATTGGCAATCATAGCGGTCAACTCTTCCATGTCGGCCCCGCCGATGTTGACCATGCTTGGGACAAACACACTGAGCCAGGGTAACAGGCCAAACAAGATCAATGGGACCGCGATAATGGGGATGATCACGCCCTTGTTCTGCAAAACGACTTTCAGGTCTTTACGGACAATCGCGAAAACGGCGCGCCAGTTCATTGGTCCTTCTCCTTCTCGCCATGCAGGGCAAAATAAACGTCTTCCAGGGATGGTTCATTGGCCGCCAGGCGGTAGACGCGGACACCCTGATTGACGAGCAGGGTCAGCAAGTCGGGGATACTTTCGCGCCCGGTTATCGTCAGGGTGAGGCTGCCGTTCGTGCGGCGTGGCAAACCCCGGATCAGGGAAGATGCATCAGACAAAATATTCAAGGCCAAATCTAAGTGCTCGGGGGCCGTCTCGATTTGCAGGTCCAATCGCCGGACGTACTGCCGGGCCAGTTCAACCGGAGTACCCTGCGCTACCAGCCGACCGTGTTCCAACACAGCCACGCGGTCACATAGTTTTTGGGCTTCCACCAGGTTGTGGGTGCACAGGAAAACGGTGCGGCCTTTCTCTTGCGACAGGCTGGCGATCAGTTCGTCGACCTGACGCGCGGCAACGGGGTCCAGCCCTGCGGTGGGTTCATCCAGGAAAAGGATTTCAGGGTCGTGCAGCAGGGTGCGCGCCAGGGCCAGGCGCTGGCGCATGCCGGTGCTGTAGGTAGCAACCCTGGCGTCGGCATGTTGGCTTAACTCGAACAGCTCCAGCAATTCAGCCACTCGCGAAGTGACTTTGTCGCGTGACACTCCGAACAGGTCGGCATAGATCAGCAGGTTATCGCGAGCGGTCAGGCGGTTATCCAGGGATGCGGATTCGGTCAGCACGCCGCTGCGCGCACGCAAGGCCGGGCCATCGCTGATCGGGTCCAGGCCGAGCACGCGCATGCTGCCCTCGTGTGGCTCGAGCACGCCGTTGAACAGGCGCACGGTGGTAGTCTTGCCTGCCCCGTTATGCCCGAGGAAGCCGAAGACTTCCCCGCTGCGGACTTCGAGATCCAGGCTGTTTACGGCGATGGTGTCACCGAATCGCCGGGTCAGGTTTTCAGCATTGATAATGGCTGTACTCATGAATTTTTTTCTCCTGTCTACGCTGGTCAGATCCTTTGGGCAAGCGCTTTCAGCCTGATAATTGTACTTCGGATGCAAAGCCTTTTTTGATTATGGTACACAACCAGGTAATGTTGAAAGGGATGGTATCCCGCCCCAAGTCTCTTCATCGCTTATTTTGAACAACTACCATTCATTCTTCAGCAACAGGTATGGCTGCAAAGTCCTGTGGGTGCGGATGCGGCTCTCGTTTTTGGTTGAAGAAACCGGCTCGCGGGATGAGAATTAACCCGAGCACGAGCAATATCCACGCAATTGTGCGCGCGTATTCACCGGTGCGGGTGAACATCTCTTCAATCGGATACAGGCTCTGGGAAGCGTTCACGCTGGCATGGAAAACCATCGTTAGCAGCACGCTGCCGCCGGTCTGGTTGTACAGCCAGGTAGCAACAATCGAAATACCGGTCACTGTGACCATGTAAAACGGCAGGTCAACAGCCCAGGAGACAAATCCAAGCTCGATGATCCCCGGAGGAGCATGCCAGAGCGTCCAGACAACGCCTATGATCAGTCCGGACACCAGCGGGTTGTAACGTTCCTGTAGACGCGGCAGAGCCAATCCGCGCCACCCGAGCTCTTCGTTCCCGCCTCCCCACAGGAAGACTGACAGAAACCCGCCGGGTAAAGCCAATAACGGAGATACTTCTGCCAGATTGAAGTTCCCGCCCATTAGCATGTGGATGCCGGCCATAAGCGCATACAGCAGGATGGGGATAAAGAAAGCTGCGAGCCACCATTTGACAGGGACGCGCCATTTCAACGCCTGGGAGAACCAGGCGCGCAGGCTTCCGCCGGTTAATTTGGTCACCAAGGCGGCTGATAAAAGCGGCCCAAAGCTCCCCAGGATATATATCACGATAATCGCGGGAGTCAGCTCGATCGAGCCGTGAACATAGCCGTACGAGATAGGAGCCCATACGCTCCAGGTGAACCCAAAAGCAAGCAAAAAGAAGGTCGTGACCGGATGCTTGTTTATTTGATCTCTTAAATTGCTCACGATATTTGTTCCTTGATTTTGAACACCGTTTTGTTTGGCGGCAGAGGCAGGTGAACCCTGCCTCTGCCGCGTGAGGAGAAGACTATGGAGCGCAATTGACTTTATCGATCAGCCAGTCTCCATCGTTTTGGATCAGTTCAACCGAGAAGCCGTGACCTTCGAAGCTGGTGGTGACATCCACGCTGGCCCAGCCGCCAGTAACCCGCGAGGCGGTGGCGCTGATGCTGGCAGGTTTGTCTTGCGCGCAGAGGAGCGGGTCATAGCCCATCCCATCCTGGGTGAAATCGTCCAGGAAAGCGACCATCTCCGGGCGGAGGTTTCTGCTGGAGCGAATTGATTTGCCCTTACTATAAAGAAAAACTCTCCGGGCTACATCGGCAGCCTGGAGAGTTTTACGTCTACCCATTTGAGGGGATTGTTTCCTGGTCACTAGACCAGGTTGTTTTGCAGAGCAACAGAGACTGCTTCAGTACGGCTGGTCGCTCGCAGCTTGGACAGGATGCTACTGACGTGGAACTTGGCCGTCGAGCGGCTGACCACCAGCCGGTCGGCGATCTCGTTGTTGTTAAGGCCCTCTATCATCAGCACCAGCACTTCGCGCTCGCGTTCGGTCAGGTCAAAGCCGATCTTTTCGGCGGGCATGCGCGCCGCCTGGATGAGCGCCTGGGCGGCTTCAGGGGCCAGGGTCGGCTTGCCTGCGTAAGCCGCGCGTATGGCATTGGCAAGTTCGTCAGAAGAAATATCTTTAAGCAGGTAACCGATGGCTCCCGCCTGCAAGGCGCCCTGCACCAGTTCCTGTTCCTTGAAACTGGTCAATGCAATCACCTGGATTTCGGGGCAACCCTCGCGGATCTTGCGGGTCGCGGTTGCGCCGTCCATGCCGGGCATGACCAGGTCCATCAGGACCACATCCGGTTTGACCTGCGGGCACAGGCTGAAGGCCTGCTCGCCGCTGGAGGCTTCACCGACCAATTCCATATCCTCGCTGGCCATCAAAAAAGTGGCCAGCCCGCTGCGGACAACGGCATGGTCATCCACGAGCATGACGCGAATTAATCTTGTGTCTGTCATTCCTGCACATCCTTCCAGGTTAATACGATATGTGTCCCTGCACCCACTTGGGTTTGAATTTCCATCTGCGCGCCAATTGCTTCGACGCGTTCGCGCATGATACCCAGCCCCAGGCTTTCAGATGAAATACCTTGGGGATCGAAGCCTCGGCCATTATCCCTGACCTCCAGCTGCACCTGCTTTTCAACCTGCTGCAAGCGGACAGCTACTTGGGAGGCCTCAGCATGCTTTGAAATATTGTTGAGCGCTTCCTGCGCCACGCGGTAGAACACTTCTTTCACGTTCGGGGGTGGATCGACATGCCCGTCCACGCGCAACTCGGCCGGAACGCGGGCTCGCCCGGTGAATGCAGTGGTCAGGTGACGGAGTAGGTCACTTAGTTCCGTGTCAACCAAGGTAGCAGGACGCAGTTCCAGTAAAAGGGTTCGCATTTCGGAGAGCGCCCCACGGGTCAGCTGGCTCAACTCGTCCAATTTATGTTTTCCGGCTTCGGGATTGCGGTCCCAGAGCTTGGGCAGAACGTCCGCAATCAGGCTGGCAGAAAAGAGAGTCTGCGAAACCGCATCGTGCAGGTCGCGTGCCAGGCGGTTGCGCTCCTGGGCTGCGGCGGCATGCTCGGCCTGTTCGTACAGGCGGGCGTTTTCAATCGCTACTGCGGCCTGGTTGGCGAAGGCCATGGCCAATTCTGCATGGGATGCGGCATAACAGCCTGGCTGTTGATGGTCAATAGTTAACATGCCAACGACTTGATCCTTGACGATCAAGGGCACACCCATCCAGCAGCGCAGATAACTGTAAGTGGTTTCTAGTTCATCGCCAGCGGCCTCCCGGATTGCGCGCGCCAGGGCGCCCTCTCCCCGGATATCCTCGATGATGACCGGCTCTCGTCCCTGGATTACCTCGTGGTTGGCTCTGGCTGTGTGGATGGAGAACTTGATCCGTAGAGCATCCTCCCGCCTGATGGGACCCCGGTAAGCGAGAATTTTCAAGATATCATGATCAAGGATCATGATAGAGGCGGCATCATATCCCACCACGGACCTCAATTGGTCCAGGATCAAATCCAGCAATGGTTCCAAATCCAGCGTCGAGGCCAGGTTGTGGGATATATCCAACAGGGTTGAAAGCTCCCGAGTCCGTTCGTCCACTCGCTGTTCCAAGTTATGCTGGGCCATCACCCGTCCGGTGATATCGGTGACAAAACCTTCCAGAGCGATGACTTTTCCATCAGAGTTCGAAACTCCCTGACCCTGCTCCCAGACCCATTTCTCACTTGCAGTGGTTTTGATACGGTAGGTGATTTGGAAGGCGCGACCTTCGCCCAAAGCTGCCTGAACCTCATTCCACACTCTGTCCTGATCTTCCGGGTGTATCAATGCCCCATAGCTGACCTTTCGGCTATCAATGAGTTCTTCCGGATGATAGCCGGTCAGGTCCAGGCTGCCCTCGCTGACAAATTCCATTGTCCACTTGTGGTCATTCCGGCAGCGATAGGCCATGCCGGGCAGGTTGCTGATCAGTGTGGCGAGTGCCCGCTGGTTTTCTTGCAAGGCCAGTTCGGCTTCCTTTTGGTCTGTCAGGTCAATCACCATCCCGTCGAAATGTGTCAACCGCCCTTGGGCGTCGAAGCCGGGGTTGGATATGGTATGCAGCCAGTGCCAGCGGTTTTCCTTGAGATTGAAGAAACGAGCGGTTTGGTTGTACGGAAGCCCTTCTTCCAACGACCGCCGGTTGGCCTCCACAATCCGCGGGTAATCTTCGGAGTGTATGTTTTTGAACCACTCTTCAAAGCGGTAGGGGTCATCCACGCCCGTCAGTTCACGCATCGATGGGCTGACCAGCACAACATTGCCATAGTAACGGTTAGATGGATCTATCCGCACGCGGTAGATCGCAAAATGCTGGGTGTTCTCAACAACCGAACGCAGCATGGACTCGTTCTCTTCCAAACGAGCTAAGGTCTCTTTGAGTCGTTCCTCAGCCTGGACGCGTTCCGTGGCATCAATCGAAACATT
>JAABUE010000079.1 GCA_011389535.1 Anaerolineales bacterium | reverse complement strand
AAGGAGAACACCCGGACGGCGAGCCGTTGTCTGTCAATATGCCGCGTTGGCAAATGTCGGAGAGCGAACTCAGGAGCCTCATACAGTACCTGAAATCGATTCCGTGAGTCGGTACGGAATGTCGAATTGTACGAACGAAAACCGGATAAGAAAAAGGAGTGCAACAGGATAGTTAATGTCAATTTCTGAAGACAGCTTAAGACGCTACAAAGAGAAGCGAAATTTTCGAAAAACCCCCGAGCCAGGCGAAGAAGAAGCAGACCTGAGGTGGGCGGAAAAAAGACCGATCTTCGTCATTCAGAAGCATGATGCATCGAATCTACACTATGATTTTCGGATCGAAGTGAAAGGGATATTGAAGTCCTGGGCGGTGCCGAAGGGGCCTTCTACCGACCCAAGCGAAAAACGACTGGCGATACCGACGGAGGATCACCCCCTAGAGTACGCCAACTTCGAGGGCGTGATCCCGAAAGATGAATATGGGGGTGGCACGGTGATGGTCTGGGACCGGGGCAGCTACCGCAACCTGAAGGAGCAAGGGGATCACGATAGCGAGCCAGAGTCGGTTGCCGAGCAGATCGAGGCCGGGCATTTAACCATCTGGCTGGAGGGCGAGAAACTCACCGGCGGCTACGCTCTCATCCGCACCGGGGGCGGGGATGAGGCCCGCTGGCTACTGATCAAGATGGACGATGAAGAAGCCGATGCGCGCCGTAACCCGGTTTCCACCGAACCAAAATCCGTCCTGTCCGGGAGGGCGTTGGACGAGATCCGTGCAGAGGAGGGTGAAAACGATGAGTAGCCTGCTTCAGAAACTTTCCGCTGCTGAGCGAGAAAAAGCAAAAAAACGCTCCATGCCCGATTGGATGGAACCCATGCTGGCCAAGTTGACGCACGATTATTTTTCCAATGAGGATTGGATTTACGAGCGGAAACTGGACGGTCAGCGCGTGATCACATACGTTGAGCCAGGCGGCAAGGTGCTGCTTATGTCCCGCAACAATAAACAGCTCAATGCCACCTACCCCGAGATCGAAGAAGCTCTCACAAGCCAGGCTTCACATAGCTGCATCCTGGACGGCGAAGTGGTAGCGTTTGATGAGGAAGGCATCAGCGATTTCCAGACACTCCAACCGTGCATGCAAACCTCCAGCAGGGAAGAATCCAAAGCGAGTGGTGTCAGAATCTTTTATTACGTTTTTGATTGCCTATACATCGAAGGGCACGATATCACCGGTTGCGCGCTTCGAAGTCGTAAAGAACTCCTCCGGGAGGCGCTCAAGTGGGATGATCCGCTGCGGTTCACCCCACACCACAGCGGCGATGGCCTTGAGTTTTACAAAGAGGCATGTGAAAAGGGTTGGGAAGGCCTGATCGCCAAGCGCGCCGATTCCCGGTACTTGCACAGCCGCTCTTCGAACTGGCTCAAGTTCAAATGCAGTATGGGACAGGAGTTCGTGATCTGTGGCTTCACCGAGCCGCACGGTGAGCGGGTCGGCTTCGGCGCGCTGCTACTTGGTTTCTACCAGTACAGGGACCTGGTGTATGCCGGCCAGGTGGGCACGGGCTTCGATGACCAAACTCTCAAGGAGTTGCGCGCCCGGCTGGAGCGTATCGAGCGCAAGACTTCCCCTTATGATCGAGGAGATCCGCAAACGAAGGAGACCCACTTCGTCACCCCCAAACTGGTCTGCCAAGTGGCCTTCAGCGAGTGGACAAAGGATGAAAAACTCCGCCATCCGCGTTTCAAAGGCCTCCGGCGCGATAAGGAACCGGAAGAAGTTCACAAAGAGGGCCAGAGCCAGGCGGCCGATCTGTGAGAGGAGGCATGAGATGAAGGTTGACGGACACGAATTAGAACTTTCGAACAGGGATAAGGTCTTCTTTCCAGATGCGGGACTGACCAAAGGCGATCTGATCGATTATTACGCCGTAGTGGCGGAGACCATGGTCCCCCACATGCAACGCTACGGGGTCAGTATGCAGCGCTTCCCGGACGGGCTGGGTGGCCACGGTTTCTACAACAAGAATGTACCTGACTATTTTCCCGATTGGATCGAGACGGTTAACTTCCCCAAACGCGAGGGCGGCAGCTTCGACGCGCCCATTGTGAATAGCAAAGCCGCCCTGGTCTATCTCGCCGACCAGGCCGTGCTCACCCATCACCTGTACCTTTCCCGCGCAGACGACCTCGAGCATCCCGACAAGATGATCTATGACCTGGATCCTCCTGAAGGAACGGAAGACTTTGGCGCGGTACGGGAAGCCACACTGGATGTACGTGACGCACTTGAAGAACTGGACCTGAAACCATGGGTCCAGACGACCGGCTCGAAGGGCTATCACTTAATTGTGCCTCTCGACCGTAGCGCGGATTTCGACGAAGTACGCCAATTTGCCCATGATGTTGCCCTGTTGCTGGTCCGCCGCAACCAGGACAAATACACGCTCGAGCAGCGCAAAGACAAGCGGAAGGGACGTATTTTCCTGGACATGCTGCGCAACGCCTATGGGGCGACAGCGGTCGCGCCCTATTCGGTGCGCGCGCGGCCCGGCGCGACGGTTGCCACGCCTCAGGACTGGGATGAGATCGCGAGTGGAGCCTCACCCCGCGATTGGACGATCGAAAACATCCCAAACCGCCTGGCGCAAGAAAAAGATCCATGGTCCGGCATGATGCGGCATGCCATCTCCCTGTCCACCCGCAAGGATAAGCTGGAGGCTCTTCTCCATCAGGAGCATCCGGCAGAGGAAGAACGGGATTGAAAAAAACGGGCCAACCAAATTCCAACCCAAACCAACCAAATCCTGAGCCAGGGCAACGGTTGCCAGCGGTTAGAGAAGGTTTTCCATACTATGATGAATCCAGCTTTTGCTGGAATTTGCCAGAAAGCCAATCTCCTGACAAATTGGTTTACGAACCCCAAGAACGGTAGACGAACTTAGGATTTCCATGACTGAACATGTAATTGTAAGACAGAACAACAAATTCGAGATCGATTTCCAGGCCGCAAATCCAAACGACCCTGATTCGGGCGAGCTTCGCTCTGTCAGCCACATCCATGAATTGGATCCCTATGCCATGTTATTGGCCGGCGTTGGAGCTTGCACGGCCATTGTTTTGCACGCCTATGCCCAAAACCACGGTGTCGATCTGCGCGAGGTGGAATTGGACTTGAAATACAGGCGAAACTTTCAGCGAGACAGTCAAGACGCCGAAACCGCTGATGGGTATGAGGAACAGATTGAGGAAGAATTAACCTTTACCGGGGACCTGACAGAAGAAGATCGCCAAAAACTGTCCCTTGTCGCAAAACAATGCTCGATCCATAGAATGTTAGAAGATGGCATCAAGATTGGTTCACGACTCACGAATGGGACAGGCAGTGAATGATCGAGACAAGATTCGAATACAGTGATTTTCGTTAGACAAAATTCTTAGAACAGGATAAGGAGATATCAGATGACTGAGTTTGATGGAAAAGTAGCTCTTGTCACCGGGGCGGCTTCTGGCATAGGCAGAAAGACCGCTCAATTTTTCGCCAGAGATGGCGCGCGGGTAGTGGTCACGGATGTTGACGAGGGGGGCGGGAACGAGACGGTCGACATGATCAAGGATGAGGGCGGAGAGGCTTTCTTCGTCCGGACCGACGTCTCGAAACCGGAAGATTGTGAAGCGATGGTCAAAAAAGCAATCGAAAAATACGAGCGTCTGGATTACGCCTGTAACAACGCCGGTATCCCCGGCGAGGAGAATACAACTGCTGATTACACCATCGAGGGCTGGCAAAGATTGATCAGCGTCAATTTGTCCGGAGTCTTTTATTGCATGAAATACGAAATTCTTGAGATGTTGAAAGCCAACGGCGGGGCGATCGTCAATATGGCCTCGATTTTGGGGCGGGTGGGTTTTGCCACAGCGCCGGCCTATGTGACTGCCAAGCACGGCGTCGTTGGTTTGACGCAGAATGCGGCTATTGAATACGGCCAGCATGGCCTGCGAGTCAACGCTGTAGGGCCGGGATTTATCCACACACCGATGATCTCTGAACTAGAAGAGGATGAGGAAACCTTCAACATGTTGAAATCCCTGCACCCCATCGGCAGGCTGGGAAAGCCGGAAGAGGTGGCAGAACTGGTGATCTGGTTGTGCTCAGACAGGGCCTCCTTTGTAACCGGTTCGTATTACCCGGTGGATGGCGGTTATCTGGCGCGGTAGTTTGTGCTGGGCAATTCCACGTTACAAGCGAATACCCAAATTGATCGAGAAAGAGGGTAGGGATGAAAAGGAGCGTCGAAGATATTGATCTGAAGGGCAAGCGGGTATTGATGCGGGCCGATTTTAACGTTCCGCTTGAATACGGCAAGGTTGCGGATGATTTTCGCATCCGGGCGAGCCTGCCTACGATCGAATACATCCTGGATCATGGCGCCTCGCTGGTGCTCTGTTCGCACCTGGGCCGCCCGGGTGGGGAAGTGGTCGAGGCCCTGCGCTTAGAACCGGTTGCGCATGTGCTCTCAGAATTGCTCCATCAAGGAGTGAAAAATGTAGATGATTGCATCGGCAAGCATGCCAGAGATGCCGCGTTGTCGCTCAATCCAGGAGAGGTACTCCTTTTGGAGAATACCCGTTTCCATACAGGGGAAAAAGAAAACGATCCGGATTTTGCGAAGGATCTGGCAGAGATGGGTGAGTTGTTCGTCAACGATGCATTTGCGGCGGCACACCGCGCCCATGCTTCTACCACCGGTGTAGCGCGCTATCTGCCAGCCGTAGCGGGTTTACTAATGACGAAGGAGATCGAGGTTCTCAGCCGGGTAAGGGAAGACCCCAAATCCCCATTGGTCATGGTTCTTGGCGGCGCAAAAGTGTCCGACAAGATCGGGATGCTGGAGCACTTCCTAAACCAGGCGGATGCTTTGCTCTTAGGCGGTGGAATTGCGAATACCGTGTTGAAGGCCAAAGGTATTCATGTTTCTGCTTCCCTGGTGGATGAAAAAAGCCTGGAAACCGCCAGACAGATGTTGGAAAATGCCGCTGGAAAGCTTGTCTGCCCGAAAGATGTGGTGATCGCGAAGGAAAAAGATGCCGGTGCAGACCATCGCACCATTTCGGTTGGGGAAGATCGGATCCCGGATGGTTGGATGATCTTGGACATCGGACCACGCACAATCGCTGAGTTTGAAAAACGGCTCGCGGATGCAAACACGGTCTTGTGGAACGGTCCGCTCGGTGTATTCGAGTTGCAGCCATTTTCCCAAGGCACCATGAAAATCGCGGAGGCAGTCGCCGGATTGGATGCTGAAACCGTGACCGGTGGTGGGGAGACTGCCGCAGCCATGCAACAGGCTGGAGTAATCTCTCGCATAGATCACGTCTCTACAGGCGGTGGCGCTTTCCTCAAGTTTATGCAAGCAGGAGAGTTGCCCGGTATAGCCGTCTTACAAGAAAAAGAAGTACAAGTTGAATAAATTATATGAATGAAAGGAAATAATCATGGCTGCTGAAAAGCATACAACGGAAGAACGTGAGATCAGTGTTGAACGAAAAGCTTATGAGCAAAAAATCGAAGCGCAACTGGATGAACTGTCTGCCCGCCTCGAGTTGCTGGGCGCCAAAGCCAATCAGGCTACGGCGGATGCCAAGATCGCGATCATCGAGCGCCTGGGCGAATTGCGCGACCAACAGTCGGATGCACAGCAAAAACTGCAAGAGACGCGACAAGCCGGCGAAGATGCCTGGATGGATCTGCGCGCCAGTGTAGATGAAGCCCTGGAAAGCCTGGGAAAAGGAATCGAGCAGGCGCTTTCTCGATTCGAATAAGAGAATTATGCTCCAGGCGGCGTTCTTTTACGGGCACTTTCCTCACCAGTCAATTCTCTTTCTTTGAAAGGAAAAATTTTCAGTGAAGGTGATTGGAGTTGCTGGAAGAATCGGGTCCGGGAAAGACGAGCTGGTAAAGACTCTCGAACGTCGCTGCGGGATTCCAACCTTCTCGACCGGAGACATCGCCCGAAAACTGGCAGAAGAACGAGGAATGGAGATAAGTCGCGCCAACCTGCATGAAATTTCCCAACAGGTCATCGAGGAACATGAAAAAGGATTTTTTATCAGGCAGCTCATCCGGAAGATAGAGGCTCAAAAACTGCAGGCAGCCAGTATCACCGGTATCCGCCTGCCCGATGATCCCGACTTGTTGCGCGAGCACTTTGGTAAGGACTTCTCGTTGGTAGGAGTTAGGGTTTCTGATCCACACATGCGCTTCGAGCGCATCAAACAGCGCAATGACATGCGCGATCCACAATCGTTTGGCGAGTTCTTTCGGCAGGATCAGGAAGAGGAGCAGTTATTCCACTTGAGTGAGACACTGAAGAAGGCAGACCTGACCTTGTACAACGACGGTTCTCTGGAAGAGTTTCACCAGGCGATACAAACCCGCTTGATCGAGGAACAGCTGGAAAAGGAAGGGAACTGCTTCAACTAGAGTTTAGGAGATGTAACATGCCCAGATCAATGATCGAGCTTCCTTATCAGATTGAGTATCTCTCAATTCTGGATGAGGAAGGAAAATTGGATAAAGAACTTGAGCCGGATCTATCAGAAGACCTGTTGCTCGAGATGCACCGCGCAATGCTGTTGAGCCGTCGTCTGGATGAACGCATGCTCAACCTGCAGCGGCAGGGCAGGATCGGCACCTTTGCCCCGGTCAAGGGACAGGAAGCATCCCAGATCGGTTCCGCTGCCGCCCTTGACGAGTCCGACTGGCTGGTGCAATCCTACCGCGACCAGGCCGCCGCGGTGTATCGTGGCCAGAGTATCGAAAGTTTTCTGCTGGTGTACGGCGGCTTTTTCCAGGGCAACCAGCTCCCCGAAGGCGTTCACAACCTACCGGTTGCCGTGCCGGTCGGCACGCAAACCTTGCACGCCGCCGGCCTGGCTTATGCAATCAAATACCGCGGCGACGAGAGCGCCGTCATGGTCTACTTCGGTGACGGCGCTACCTCGGAAGGTGACTTCCATGAGGCGATGAACTTCGCGGGTGTATTCCAAACGCCTGTGGTATTCGTTTGCCAGAACAACCAGTATGCGATTTCCATCCCGCGCGAACACCAGACCCGTTCGAAAACGCTGGCGCAAAAAGCGCTGGCGTACGGCCTCCCCGGCATGCAGGTGGATGGCAACGACATTCTAGCAGTGTACGTGGCCGCGCAGGAAGCGGTCGAGCGCGCCCGTTCGGGCGAAGGCGCCACCATGATCGAATGCCTGACGTATCGTCTGTCATTGCACACCACCGCCGATGATCCCACCCGTTACCGCTCCGAGGAGGAGGTCGAACAATGGGAGAAACGAGACCCGATCCCCAGATTCCAGAATTATCTGCAGGAGAAGGACCTGCTCACCGATCAAAAAATCGGCGACCTGGAAGAGGAGATCGAAGAGCAGATCCAGCAGGCTGTCGATCGCGCCGAGGAGCAGATGAAGGAACTGGAGGCGGAGGCGCTGTCGATGTTCGACCACATCTACGCCGAAATGCCCCCGTACCTGGAGGAGCAGCGTCAGGCGCTGGAAGAAGTACTCGCGGAAAAAGAAGGCGCATAAGGAGGAACAATGCCTAAGATGACAATGGTAGAAGCACTTAACCTGGCGCTCCACCAGGAGATGGAAAAAGATGACCGGGTGATCGTTCTTGGAGAAGATGTGGCTGTAGATGGCGGAGTCTATCGGGTGACGGAAGGCCTGCTGGAGGAGTTCGGAGAAGAGCGCGTCATAGATACCCCCCTGGCGGAGGCCTCCATCATCGGCGCATCGATCGGGATGGCGGTCTACGGACTGCGGCCGGTGTGCGAAGTGCAGTTCTCCGGTTTTTCTTATTTTGGCATGCACCAGATCGAGTCGCATGCGGCACGGATGCGCTGGCGTTCCCGCGGCGGCTACCACGTCCCGATGGTGTTGCGCACCCCTTATGGCGCCGGCATCCGCGCCCTGGAACATCATTCCGAGAGCCGGGAAGCCTATTACGCTCACACGCCAGGCCTGAAAATGGTCATCCCGTCCGGACCGCGCAACGCACGCGCGCTGCTGGTCAGCGCCATTCGTGACCCTGACCCGGTGGTCTTTTATGAAGCGAAGGCTGTTTATCGCGCCTTCCGTGAGGAAGTGCCAGAAGAGGAAGAAACCTTCCCGATCGGAAAGGCCCAGGTAGTTCGGGAAGGTGACAACCTGACCATCATCACCTATGGCGCCATGCTGCAACCCAGCCTGGAAGCGGCTGATACCCTGGATGAGGAGGACGGCGTGCAGGCAGAGGTGATCGACCTGCTCTCCATTTCCCCGCTGGATCACGAAACCTTCGTCAACTCGGTAAACAAAACCGGGCGCGTAGTGATCGTCAATGAAGCGCCGCGCAGTTTTGGGCCCGCGGCGGAGATCACCGCCCGCCTGGTGGAAAAGTCGTTCTGGTACCTGGAAGCGCCGGTGCAGCGCGTGACCGGATACGACGTGATTGTGCCGCTTTTCGCGTACGAAGATGTCTATCTGCCAGATGCAAAACGCATCGTCCGCGCGGCCCGCGAAGCGTTGAGCGCCTGAGGAGGACAGGAAGATGACAAAGACGTTTGAACTACCGGATTTGGGAGAAGGCCTGCATGAAGCTGAGATCCAGGAAGTTGCGGTTTCGGTCGGCGAAGAAGTGAAGGAAGGCGATGTGATCCTGCTGGTCGAAACGGACAAGGCGACGGTCGAGATCCCTTCTCCGTACACCGGAACGATAGAGGAGATCAAAGTTCAGGGCGGAGACGTGGTGCAGGTTGGCGACGCCATGATGGACTTCAGCGTGGAAGGTGAGGAACCCGAAAAAGAGGGGGCTGTTGGTCCGGAAGAGAAGAAAGAAGGAAAGAAAGCGGAAGCAAAACAAAAAGAAGAAAAGGAGCGCGCGGAGAAGCAGGTCGAAGAGAAAAAACCCAGGGAGCGAGCGAAAAAAGAGGCCAGGCGCGAAGGAAGACCAGTACCGGCCTCGCCGGCGACACGCCGCCTGGCACGCGAACTGGAAGTAGACCTGAGACAGGTCCCGGGGAGCGGCGCGCACGGGCGCGTCACCGCGCAGGACGTGCGATCCTACGCCGAGGAGGGCGAGGCTGTCGAAGGAGCAGAGCAGGCTGAACGTCCGGAAGAGGCGGAGAAAGCCAGGGAACGGGAAGCCCGTCCGCAGGAGGTCCGCGCCGTGGAAACGCCGGAGCTGCCGGACTTCGGCCGTTGGGGAGAGGTCGAGCGGGTAGAGCTGCGCTCCGTGCGGCGCACGGTCGCCCACCGGATGGCCCAGTCCTGGGCACAGATCCCGCACGTTTCGCACCGCGACATGGCGGATATCACAGAGCTGGAACGTTTGCGCCGCGAGGAGAAAGAAGAGGTAGAAGCAGAAACCCTGACGTTGACGGCCTTCGTGATGAAAGCCGCCGTTGCGGCGCTCAAGGGGTATCCGCGCTTCAACGCCAGCCTGGACATGGAGACCGAAGAATTGATCTTGAAGCGCTACTATCACCTCGGTGTGGCCGTCGACACCGAACGTGGGTTGATTGTCCCGGTGGTCCGTAACGTGGATGGAAAAAGCATCGAGGAGCTCTCGGCAGAGTTGGAAGATCTGGTGGAGCGCACCCGCTCGGGGGAAGTGGACCTGGAGGCACTGCAGGGCGGCACTTTCACCATCACCAACATCGGCGCGCTGGGCGGCGTGGATTTCACACCGATCATCAACTTTCCGCAGGCGGCGATCCTGGGCGTGGCCAGCGCAAGCTGGCAGCCGGTTGTCATGGATGAAAAAGCGAAGAAAATCGAGCCACGCTTTATCTTGCCGCTGATCCTGACCTTCGACCACCGCATCGTGGACGGCGCCGACGCAGCCCGCTTCCTGTCGATGGTGGTCGATATCCTGGAGGATCCACAGAAATTGCTTTTGAAGATTTAGGTACCTGAAAAGAATTGTCCAAAAACATCCCGTTGGTCGAGTAGGCGGTGTTGTTCCGCCGTACACTTGCACCGCACTGCGTTTGCCGTCTCGCACCGTCGTGCGTGCTCGCGGCACGAACGGTGGTGCAGTGCAGGTGTCGAGATCAAATGGCAAAAGCATCCTTAAAATTGGTGGTCTCGATACTCCGCTTCGCGGTACTCGACCACCGAGAAATGTTGAAATTTTATTGTAGGAGGATAATCGTGGTAATGGGCGAAGAAACCCTGCACACGCAGGTGGCTGTAATTGGCGGCGGGCCGGGAGGCTATTCCGCCGCGTTCCGGGCCGCTGACCTGGGGCTGGACGTGGCCCTGATCAACGCGGAGAAGCGCCTGGGAGGCGTCTGCCTGCTGCGCGGGTGCATCCCTTCCAAGGTATACCTGGAAATTACGGAATTGATCAACCAGGCGCGCCAGGCGGCGGATTGGGGCATCGACTTTGGAGAGCCTGAGATCGACCTGAATGCCTTTCGGAAACATAAAGAGGAGGTAGTCGGGCGCTTAGTCAAAGGGTTGGAGCATTTGTGCGAGCAGCGCAACATCGAATTGATTCATGGCCGGGCGATTTTTGAAGAATCACAACGCGTGCACCTGGAAGGCGCAGATCTGGATGCAGTTGAGTTCGAACATGCCATTTTGGCGACCGGTAGCCGCCCGGTAGCTTTGAAGGGAGTGGAGTTCAAGCAGAACGGGCGCATCATGGATTCGGAATCTGCGTTGGATCTGCCGGAGGTCCCCGAACGGTTGTTGGTCGTAGGAGGCGGTTACATCGGACTGGAAATGGCTTCGGTCTACGCCTCCCTGGGCAGCCGGGTGACCATCGTCGAGCTGACCGAAGGCCTCTTGCCCGGCATGGATCGCGAGCTGGTCAAGCCGCTGCAGCGCAAAGGCGAACAATACTTCGAAGCCATGTATTTCAACACCAGCGTGGAGGAATTCGAAGAAAGCGAGAACGAGGTGCGCGTCCAGCTGGATGGCGAAGTCGATCAGCCCGAGCAGAACTTCGACCGTGTCCTGATTGCGGTCGGGCGGCAGCCGAACACGGACGGGATCGGTTTGGAGAATACCTCCGTGGAACTGGACGAACACGGTTTCGTCCGCGTGGACGAGCAGCGCCGCACTGGTGACGAGCACATCTACGCCGTCGGGGACATCACCGGTGAGCCGATGCTGGCGCACAAGGCCATGCACGAGGGCAAGGTGGCTGCCGAGGCGATCGCTGGGCAGCCGTCCGCATATGACGTGCGCGCCGTCCCGGCGGTGGTGTACACCGACCCGCAACTGGCCTGGGCCGGGTTGAGCGAAGAGCAAGCGGAAGAACAGGGCCGTCCGGTCGAAATCGGTCGTTTCCCCTGGAGGGCGTCCGGGCGCGCGCTGGCCAAAGGATCACCGGAAGGCCTGACCAAGCTCATCTTCGACTCCGAGACGAACCGGCTGTTGGGGATGGGCATCGTCGGGCGAGGCGCCGAGACGATGATTTCCGAGGGCGCGCTTGCGATCGAGCTGGGCGCTGTGGCCGAAGACCTGGCGCTCACCATCCATCCCCACCCGACGCTGTCGGAGACGGAATCGGAAGCGGCCGAGGCCTTCCTGGGCTCGGCGACGCATATTTTACAGCGTAAAAAAGGCTCTACCGTCTCGGACGGGAAAACTACGGAAACATAAAGAATTATCCGACGAAAGGAGTAAGGAAAATGGCAAAGATAGCAATCAA
>JAABUE010000078.1 GCA_011389535.1 Anaerolineales bacterium | reverse complement strand
CAGCCAGCGCCCAGAGCTGATAATCGGGTCGATCAGAGTCGAATGGGAGGGTGGTGCAACGAACATGATCTGCGTGCCGGCATCTTTTTTATCGCTGATAAGGGTTCCGGGATATTCCAGCCAGCCCTCCACGCTCTCCACGCCAGGGATACCTTCTGCCATGGCGGCCACTTTCTCGAAGCGGTAACCACGGTTAAAACTGGTGTTTATATCTGCCAGGAAGTAACCCTGAATGTCGTTAATAACTTTGTCAAAAGAAGCCCACAGGTTGTAGACGCCAATAAAAATCGCGCCGGCCAGTACGAGCGTAAACAGGGTCAGTGCAAGGCGCGCCTTGCGGCGAATGGCGTTCCGCAGCGAAAGGCGGATTGGGCGCGGGATCAATAAGTTTCTTTTCTTCACCGCGGTGTCTTTATGTTTTGCCCCGCTGCCGATGCCGTAATCGCTGATCGCCTCACGGACAGTGACACGTACGCTGTTATAGATCGGCCATAGAGCGGCTAACACGGGGACCACCAGAGCGACAATGATCTGTTGTACCAGTGTTGAAGGATAACCAGCGTATGGCGAGGGATAAAAGTTCAACCAGGCTGCCATCCCTGCGCCAATCTCTTTTGCTGCGTAGTTTGCCAACGGAATGGCAACCCCCAGCGCAGCCAGCCCAAAACCCAAGATCAATACAAGATACATACCGGTGATCTGCATCGTTCCCCCGCCTGTGGCCTTCATGATGCCAATCTGGCGGGTTTGCTGGGTCATCAGGGCCGTGATGGTGTTGACGATCAGGAAGCCGCTGAGCAGGACTGTCATCCAGCCCAGTGCACCCAGGATGAAAAACATGCCCTGTGCAATGCTGTATGCGAAATGGTGGCCCGGCTGGTATACATTCACGAAGTAAATTGTTGCGCCGCTGCGCTCCAGGCGGTCTGCCACAGCCTGCGCTACCTGTGTGACGTGTTCCTGATCCGTGGGATTTTCGGCTACGCTGACGGCCAGCATGTTGTAGCCAAGGGAGCCGCCCAGCCATTCCAGCGTCTCCGGTGTGACATAAGCATTCACAGTTTCGGCCAGGTTGTAGGGGAAGCCTGTCGCGTCATGCAGGTAGCCGCCAAGCCGCAGTTCCCTGCGTTTGCCGCTATCGAGTTCGATTACCAGGCTATCGCCCGGCTTGTAACCAAGCGCTTCGGCAGAAGAATCTATCAGCACTTCTTTGTCGAACAGAGGCGGGATAACAGTCTCTCCCTGAGCAGGCTTGAGCGTATTCAAGGTCAGGGCATCGGGATGCTCGATCGCGGTAAATTGAATGGAGATTTTCCGCCCATCCGAATGGATCACCTTTCCGCCGGTTGTGCTGAATCCTTCCACGGCATTGACGCCCGGGACCTCGCGCGCGGTCTTTACACTATCTTCATCTATGGGGCCCGCATAAACCTCTGCCTCAGACGGGCTGGACGAGAGAAAGTCGCTTTCCATACTTTCGCTCATGTACAAGCCCATGTTGCTGTTAAAACCAACCGCGAAGGTTCCGACTGCGATGGTGATAATTGTCAAGATGGTGCGGGATTTGTTACCCCAAAAATCTGCCCAGACCTTTTTCCAGCGGCTGCTGATCATGACAAGCCTCGTCTCTGGAGATTTTCCTGTTCATGCTTATCAGCCATCTGATGCAAAGCCTCGCGTGTGACATCAGACTGGCTCAGCAATTCGTCGAGTTGGTCATATCCCAGGATCAGGACTTCAACAGGGTTATGTTCAGAAGCGCGGACGGAGGCATGACGTTTACGCTCGTGGAAGAACGCCATTTCGCCGAAGATTTTTCCGGGGCCAAGTTCAAGGGTAACCACATCGGATTGATTTTGACGGGGCAGGATCACTTCCACGGTGCCCTTGGTCACAATGTAGAACGAGTCGGCGTTGGTGCCTTCGGTTACGATCATTGTGCCCGCTTCGTAATTTTGTACCCTGGCAATACGAGTGGCATGCAGTAGCAGCTCTTGTGGTAATGTAGGCATGGCTTTGGCGACATACTCGTTTACAATTTCGCCGTCCGCGATGAGCGCTGTGCGGTGGGTGCGTTTGGCAAGCCCGCTATCGTGAGTCACGACGATAATGGTCTTCCCCTGCGCAACCAGGTTGTTGAATAACTGGAACACGCTGTCCGCTGTCTTCGAGTCAAGGTTGCCGGTGGGCTCGTCCGCGATGATGATCGGCGGGTCGTTCGCCAGCGCGCGCGCGATGGCAACCCTCTGCTGCTGGCCGCCGGAGAGCGCGGTGGGTAGTTTGTAGGCGTGGTCCGCCAGTTCTACCAGGTCGAGCAGTTCCATGGCGCGCGGTTCGCGCTCGCGCATCGGGTAAGTACGGCAGAAGTCCATCGGCAGCATAATATTTTCGACGATGGAGATCGTCGGAAGCAATTGGAAGAACTGGAACACAATGCCAAGGTTCTTGCCGCGCCAGCGCGCCATCCGGTTTTCGTTCAGTTCGTGGACCGCCGTATCATTAACAAAGACTTCGCCGGTAGTCGGGCGGTCGATGCCGGTGATCATGTTGAGCAGCGTGGACTTGCCGCTGCCCGATTTGCCGATAATGCTGACGAATTCACCAGCCTGAATATGCAGGTCCACATCTTTAAGCGCGGGAAAATCTCCGACGGCGGTCTTATAATTCTTGATCACATTGCGCAGTTCGATGATGGAGTGGTTCCCGTTGGAACGGTCAACATCTTTCTCGATCTTATTTTTTGTAAAAGGTAAGGTCCACATACTACTTCCTCCAAGTTTTTATACTCAATCGATCACTAAATAGCCGGCTACTCTTTCTACCTAATCTCGTAAAGTACTGATGCTAGGCATAAGCCAGGCTGTCGCGTACGCTTATCCGGATCGCGCCGCGGGCTGGGAGCACTGATGCCAATGCCGAGATAACAAGGATGATGCAAAGCCAGATGAGAACAGCCAGCCAGTTATACTGGTAGTCCAGGGTTGCGCCGAACATGGCATGGCCCATGGCCTCGGCTGCAACCGGGCTGGCCAGAAGGGAAACCGGGATGGAAATGATCCAGCTAAGACCGGCTTGGAGGATGCCCTCCATGACAAAGATGGCGAGGATCATGGGTGAGCGCGCCCCGATAGCGCGCAGCACGCCAATCTCTTTGGTCCGCTCGATGACCCCGATCGAGATAGCGCCCATCAACGCGATTCCGCCGACAACAGCCACGATGATCGAGAGGGAAAGCAGCATCGAGGTCACGAGGCTGAACTGCCACTCATTGGTTGTACGCAAAGCTGCCTGGGTCTGGCTGTCAACGATTTTCATGTTCTTGCTTTCGAACACGTCTTTAAGCTCGTTGGTGACATCCATCGTGAACTCGCCATTGGTTGCAGTTGTGCGGACAAGCAGAACACTTCCCTGGTTGTACTTTTTCGTTGTTTTGTACAGGGCAGCCTGCGGCACATAGATCGAATCGGAGTTATACGCTCCCACAAACACCGGTTCGTAGAAGCCGATCACCTGCCACTCGTCTTTGCCCATTTCACCAAGGTCCAGGGTGACCGTATCTCCAACTTGGATGTTGTTTTTCTCTGCCGCATCTCGAGACAGTACGGCTGCAGGGCCATCTCCCGGCGCAAACCAGCGGCCCGCGACCATCAACGGCTTGAAAAAGCTACTGTCTTCTGGGACACCCTTTATATATGTGCCGATCCCGGCTTCTTTCACCAAATGGCCTTCCATGTACATACTTGCAGACTGGACGAGGCGCAGTTCCACCTCTTCCACACCCGGTACGGATTGGGCAATATTCTCGATGAGATCCACTCTCTGGTTTTTGCCAAACTGCAGCATCGTCTCGTAATCCTGGCGCCTGAAAAAATTATCCAGGGTGAGAGAGATTGAACTGTTCAGGCTCATCACCATCAGGAACGCTGTACCCGCTGCAACCAGAACCAGCTGAGTCATCAACAATCGGCCTTTATGCCGGAACATGTTCCCGAGGGAGGTCGCATAGTAAGAAGGAAGCCACCGTTGGCCGATGCCCTCGATGATTTTGTCGAGCCGGCCCGAATGATAGTCTCCACCTAAGCCATAGCTGGCAATCGCCTGGCGAACTGTGATCCGCGCGCCGTTCAGGATCGGCGGTAACCCTGCCAGCAACGGAGCTGCCAGGGCGGAAAATGCCTGGAGGGTCACTGCCTTGGTCGAGTACTGGAACTGGTTGAAATCTATGTTGAACAGGTTCAGGAACGATTTGGTCATGGCGAAAGCGACGATCGCTCCCAAGGGGAGGGCAATCAGGAATGCCAGCGCCCCGTAGACCAATGTGCTGAACAAATAGACACCGACAATCGTCTGTGTTCTACCGCCAATCGCTTTTAAGATACCGATCTGGTTCGTCTGCTGGGTGATGAGGTTGGAGAGCGTATTGTAGACCAGGATCGCGCTGATGACTACGGAGATCGCAGCCAGGATTTCCAGGACGATTGTGATGCCATCGAAGAACGTCCGGCCCCAGTGCTTTTCGGGATCCTCATAGACAAAGGCCCCGATGCGGATGTCCTGTTTGGCCAGTTTTTGCTTGATTGCAGTGGCGACTTCTTTCGCATAGTCCGAGCTGTAAGGTGTTACACGGACGTAAAACTCGCTGAATTTGCCGGCGGGGATTCCCAGACGCTCCATGCCTTCGCTGTCCATGAAAAAGAATGCCAGGTCCATGAACTGCGGCGGCGGCACGAAAGGATGGCGGATAAATCCGGTAATTGGGATCACCCGTTCCTTCTCATCTATCTTGAAAATGACACTGTCACCAATTCCCAATCCCAGGGATTGGGCTGCCATCCGCTCGATGCTGACTTCGTTCTTCCCGCTCGGCCAGTGACCGCCGCGCAGTTGAAGCAGCTCATACCTCTGTTGTTCGAAGTTATCGCGCATCTGGATCATGCCCGAACGCCAATCATCTTCCGGGCGTAACTTGTAAAGGATACTGACCGAGTTGTATGGCTCGATATCTTCCACCCCCGGTACCTCTTTGATACCGAGGAGGGTGTCCCGGTCGACCGGGCTCTCCAGGTGCACGTTGATATGGGTGGGTAAAACGGCACGATGGGAGGCATCCATGTTGGCCAACAACATATCACTCATCCCAAACATGGCGCCGATGGCGAACACCCCGGCTGCAATGCTCAGGATTGCCAGTATGGTGCGGGTCTTGTTGTTCCAGAGATCGAACCAGATTTTGTGCCAGATAACACCCATCGGATACTCCTGGGATGGCTCTACGCGAGCGTTTGACGTTTCTCGATATTCTCTTGCTCGTGCCGGTCGGCGGCCTGATGCAATGCCTCACGGGTCGGTTCGGACTCGTTCAGCAGCGCATTGAATGTCTCGTAGTCCATTGTCAATACTTCGACGGCGTTGCTTTCCGCGGCGCGGACAGATGCTCTGCTCTTCTCACCGTGGAAGAAGGCGATCTCGCCGAAATATTTACCCGGTCCTAGCTGCAGGATGACCACGTCAGACTGGTTGGGACGCCGCAAAACGACCTCCACAAGCCCTTTCGAAACGATATAAAACTTGTCGTTATCTTTGCCTTCCGTCAGGATCATTGCCCCTGGCTCGTATTGGCGTGCACTCACTTTGTGAGTGGCTGCGAGCAGTTGGTCGTGGGTAAGGGTGGGCAACGCCGTAGCCACATATTCATTGACGATCTCGCCATCTGTGATCAGCGCTGTGCGGTGGGCTCGCCGGGCCAGGCTGCTATCGTGGGTGACGATGATGACAGTCTTTCCTTGAGCGACAAGCTCGTTGAACAGTTTGAAGACGGTTTCAGCGGTCTTGGAATCCAGGTTGCCGGTCGGCTCGTCGGCGATTACGATCGGTGGATCATTCGCCAGCGCGCGAGCCACGGCGGCCCGTTGCTGCTGCCCGCCGGAAAGCATGCTCGGCAGTTTGTCCTGGTGGTCGGCCAACCCGACAAGCTCCAGCAGATATTGCGCTCGCTCACGCCGCTCGCGAGGGCTGAACTTTCCGGATAGGTCCATCGGCAGGATCACGTTCTGTACGATGCTGAGGGCAGGCAGCAACTGGAAGAACTGGAAGATGATACCCAGGTTCTCGCCACGCCAACCGGCCAGCTGATTCTCGTTCAGTTCGTGGACTGCCGTCCCGTTTACCCAGACTTCGCCGGTTGTCGGGCGGTCGATTCCAGTGATCATGTTCAGCAGGGTTGATTTTCCGCTTCCCGACTTGCCGATGATACTGACGAATTCGCTCTCATCAATCTGCAGGTTAATATGCTTTAGCGCAGGGAAATCGCCGACAGCCGTCTTGTAGAACTTGTCGATGTTCTGCAAATCGATCAAATGGTGCTGCCCGTTTGCGTTCTGGGCCTGCGCATTGAGGTTTCTATTTTGCAGGAAAGGGATCGTCCACATCAGAAATACCTCGATTTTAGAAAGGGCGTCGAAGGTCACTTACCAGGGTCACAACTTCCATGGCTGTAGGGATCCTGGTTTATTATTATGCTGTTCTACCAGGGTCGACCCTATAACTTAATCTGGTTGCGGTGCCACTTGGACCTGTAAATGCCTTCGGCGCCCGGTGAATTTTCTGCTCTTACTCGGCGAACTTGACGACGGTGGTCATACCCCAGCGCATATTGGGCAGGGCTTCGGTCAAGGCGACGGTGACTTCGTAGACGACATCGCCCTGCTGTTCCGAATAGTTTTGCCCGATCCACAGGACAACCCCGTCCAGCACTTCTTCGGGCAGGGCATCCAGCGCGATCTGGACAGCCTGGCCTTCGGTAATGTTGACGACATCCAATTCGGTCAAGTCGGTGGTCTTGATGATCCAGCCGGAGAAATCTGCCAGGCTGGCGGCGATCTGTCCCGGAGAGACCGATTCACCGGTCTTGACCTTGAGGCCTGCCATGGTTCCATCGAAGGGGGCTGTCAGTTCAACGTCTGCGAGCGCGGCGCGGGCGGCGGCAAGGTTGGCGCTGGCAGCCTCAAACTGTGCTTCTGCGAGCGCTTTTTCGCCGGTCTCGCTTCCGTTGGAGAGCGTATCGTACTCTTTTTGGGCCTGCCCCAGTTCGGATAAGGCGTTCTCAAGATTGGCTTCCAGGGTGGTCCACCGGATGGCCTTGTTGTATTTGGCCCAGGCATCATCCAGCCGTTTCTTGAACTCTTTGGCATTCCGGCTGTTGGGTTGAGAATGGCGATAAGGATCGTAGTTGGCGCGGGCCTCATCCAGCTTGCCCTGGGTGTAGATCAACCCATCCCGGGGACCCATATCGGCGATTTCGGAAGGAATGTCAAAATTGTCGTACTCTTGCTGTGCCTTGCGGACGGATTCATTCCCTTCAGCCAGCTTGCCCAGTGCCGCGGCTTCGGCGCCGTCAAAGGCCCGCTGGGCTTTTAAAAAGGCCTCTTCCGCGTTCGCGACCTCGGCCTGTTTGGCTTCGCTATTTTCCAACCGCGCGATGACCTGGCCGGCAGAAACCTGCTCGCCCTCGGAAACAAGCACTTCGCTGACCGTGCCGCTGGCGTTGAAGGCGATGTCCACATAGTGAACAGGCTCCAGACGTCCTTCAGCGATAATGACGTTTTCAGCCACAACGGTTGGAATGGGTGTGCTCGGGGCGGCAGCTTGCCCGCCTGCCGCACCGCAGCCGGCCAGCAAAAGACCGGTCATTACAAAAAAAGATATTCCTAACAAACGCTTCATTTGTGCATTCTCCTTTTCTTAATTATCTACAAAAGTACATACGTAATAATCTTATAAAAGTTTAACCTTTAATGATTTTTTTTCAATGGCCTACGGTACAGGCTCTGCCTGTCCACTTGACCAGTCCTTCAAATAAAAAACTGCCCTGACACATAGTTGGACAGTTTTATATGCAGCGGGTGAGCCCTGCCTGGGGACAAGGAACTGTCTCTATATCGGGAGCAGCACCTCGGTCGTTTCGATCGGTTCGATCCGCAGCGTGCCGGCGGAGAGCTCGCTCAGGTCCGTCTGCAAGCCTGCCGCGTTTTCGACAGGGAAACGCAGCGTAATAGTGACGTCGGCGGCGAAGTCCTCGTCCAGGATGTCGCCGTGATGCTTACCGACCAGGAGCCGGACGCGTTCCAGCAGGTTATACGGCAGCGCCAGCATCGCCACCTGGACCTGCTGCCTGCGTGCCCGCCGGACGGCGTTGACGGCCATCTGAGTCGATTCCGTGTAAGCCCGCACCAGCCCGCCTTTGCCCAGCAATGTCCCGCCGAAGTAGCGCGTGACCACAACCGCCACATCCCCCAGCCCGCTTCCGCGTAAGACGGCCAGCGCCGGCCGGCCGGCCGTCCCGGATGGCTCGCCGTCGTCGGAGCAGTAATCGGTGAAGTTGTTGCCGCCGCCAATGATGTATGCCGGGACGTTATGGGTGGCGTCCGAAAACTCCTTGCGGATGCGGGCAATGAAACTGCGCGCCTCGTCCGTGTTTGCGGCGGGGGCCAGCGTGGCGATAAAGCGCGAGTTGACCACTACCTGTTCGCGGCGGATCTCTTCGGCGGGGATGAGATAGGACTCAGTCATGGATCGCTTCAGGTTTCCAGCATATGGCCGGCTTCTTCGTGCATCCAGTGGCGCCCGTCTTTGGCCAGCAGGGCGCTGGCCTCGTCAGGGCCCCAGGTCCCGGGCTCGTAGAGGGCCAGGGGCGGATCCTGGTCCGTTTCCCAATTCGTCAGGATCGGGTCGATCAGGCTCCAGGCCATTTCCACTTCGTCGGCGCGGGTGAAAAGGGCAGCATCTCCCTGGAGGGCATCCAGCAGCAGGCGCTCGTAAGCTTCGGGGATTGACATTGGCCCGAACTCGTCGGCATAATGGAATTCCATGTCCACCGAGCGCATTTTTGCGACCGTGTCGGGTACTTTGGCTTCGAAGCGCAGGTGCATGCCCTCATCCGGCTGCAGGAAAAGAACTAGGGCGTTAGGGGTCATCCTGGTACCGGATTCGATCGGGAACATTTGATGGGGGGGCTGTTTAAATTGGATAATGACCTGCGTGCATTTATCAGCCAGGTTTTTCCCGGAGCGCAGATAGAACGGCACCCCCTGCCAGCGCCAGTTATCAATTAAGAACCGGACGACTGCAAAGGTTGCAGTCGTGGAATTCTCTGCCACTTCCGGTTCGTCGCAGTAGCCTTTATACTGCCCGCGGACGGTGTTATAAGCAACCGCCTCGCCCCGGATGGGCTCGATCGAGCTCAACACCTTGACCTTTTCATTGCGTAACGCGTTTGCATTGAAGGATGCGGGCGGTTCCATCGCGGTCAGCGTCAACAACTGCATCAGGTGGTTCTGGAACATGTCGCGCAGCACGCCCACCCCGTCATAGTATCCTGCGCGGTGGCCCACGCCGACTTCTTCGGCCACGGTGATCTGGACGTGGTCGATGTAGTTCCTGTTCCAGAGCGGTTCAAATATGGTGTTGGCAAAGCGGAACATCAAGATATTCTGGACCGTTTCCTTGCCCAGGTAGTGGTCGATACGGTAGATCTGGCTCTCTTGCAGCGTTCTGTGGACCTCTTCGTTGAGCGCTTTTGCCGATGCCAGGTCTGTGCCGAAGGGCTTTTCGATTACCACCCGTCGCCAACCGGCATTTTCCTCGGTTTGTCCGGTTGCCCCCAGTTTTTCGATTACGCTGGGGAACAGGTGGGGCGGGATTGCCATGTAAAACAGCCTGTTGGCTGGGCCGTCTTCCCATTTGCGTAAAAAGTCGTGAAAGGTTTGGAAGGCTCCCGGCTCTTGATAGTCGCCGCTCTGGTAATGGATGTTTTTTGCGAAGGCCTGCCATTTCGTTTCGTCAAATTCAAAGGATGCAAATTTATCCAACCCTTCGCGCAGATGCTGGCGGAAGCTTTCGTCATTGTATTTGCTCCCGGCGAAACCCAGGATTTTGAATTTCTCCGGCAGCCGGTCCTTACGGTACAGACTGAACAGGGAGGGAATCAGCTTGCGTTGGGTCAGGTCGCCTGAGGCGCCGAAGATCACGATGGTTGTGGGGAGAGAATTATTCATAAAATTCCTTTTACTGGTTCTAAGATACGGTGGTCGAGTAGCCCCGAGTGTACTTCGAGGGGCGTATCGCCCGTCCTGGCGTTCCGGGCCAGGGAGACCACCACGCTTCAAGAATAATATTGTTTTTGTGAAACTTATTGGTCTCGATATGAGCGAGAAAAGCGCTCGCTCTACTCGACCAACAGATATTTTCCTGCCGCTTCATCCACCAGCCAGATAACCTGCCCGTCCGCCGGGCGGATGCGTTGGGCAGGGTATTGCTCCGGCAAAAATACATCGCTCAATACGCGGCTCAAAGTTTCGGCTTTGTCCTCTCCGGTAACCAAAAACAGGATCGTTCGGGCGCTGTTGAACACCGGAGGCGTCAAGGTAACGCGCTGCGCAGGGCGGCCCTGGTAGTCTGCGCTGACAGCCAGGGCCGGGGCAGCGATATCCACTTGCGAGCTGGGAAAGAGCGAAGCCGTGTGACCGTCTGCGCCCATGCCCAGGAGGACCAGATCGAAGCGCGGCCAATCCCGGCCGGGGGCGGCGAAACGTTCCAGTGTCTGCGCGTAATCATCAGAGGCCTCAGCAGGCTCGAGCTCGCCTTTGATGCGCTGGACGTTTTCCGCAGGAATTGGGACGTGTTGCAACAAGTTCTCAAAGGCCTGGCGGTAATTGCTGCCTTCCTCCTCCGGCGGGACGCAGCGCTCGTCGCCCCAGAATACGAAAGTGTTCGACCATTCTACCCGGCTGCGATAGGGCTCATCGGCCAGCAGGCGGTACAACCCGGAAGGAGTGCTGCCACCTGAGAGCACCGCCAGGAAACGACCGCGAGCACCCACTGCTTGCGACGCTGTCGTCACAAAAATTTCCGCCGCAGCCCGGCTTAAGGCCTCACTGTTTTTGAAGATACGGATGTCCGCTTTCATACTTTTATATTTGCCAGGCCGAAGCTCACCTTGCCGCTGCCCACCTGGCTATGGGTTTATTGTATAACAACTCAACCGCATTTGTAACGCGACATTCAGATCTTGTTTCTGCCTTCTAAGTATGGGATTCGACCACCATCCCTCGCCTGTCCACAAATCTGGAGCGCCGCACGCGCTCACTGACTTGGTAAAATTACCGCATGCCTACCCTCGATCCGGACAAACTCAAAGCGCACCGCGCGCGGACCTATAACCTGCCTCCGTTTAAGAAACTTTCCAGCCCGGCCCAGGCGCGGGACTTCGTGGATGCGCGTGGTTTCATCTTTTTTTGGCCGATCAAAGGGATAGAATTCCCCAGCCTGTGGACCGCCGTCGCCGGTGACCGGCCTGTACCCAACGAGCACGACGACCCAGGCCACGTCACCTGGCGCTGGAAGGACAATGCGCTCGACAAGCGTATCTGGTATTACGGCAAGGTGCTGCGCCGCAAAGCGACCCTCATCTCGCTGGAGGTTGCGCCTTACTTCTACGCGCTGACCGAGAACTATGGCGACTACAGAGAAGATTACCTGATACCTTACGAAGACGGCCGCCTGCCCCAGGGCGCGAAACAGGTCTACGAAGCCATCCTGGATAACGGCCCGCTCAACACGGTGGATCTGCGCCCCATGGCGCGGATGAGCAACGCCAAGGATTCCGAATTCAATAAGGCGCTCGAACTCCTGCAATCCGACTTCAAGATCCTGCCAATCGGTGTGGCCAAGGCTGGCGCGTGGAACTATTCATTTATTTACGAGATCACAGCGCGCTATTACCCCGATCTGCCGGAACAGGCCCGGCACATCGGCGAGGCCGAAGCGCGGACGAAACTGCTGGAGCTGTACTTCCAGTCCGTTGGAGCGGCGCAGATGCGGGACGTGAATAAGATGTTC
>JAABUE010000077.1 GCA_011389535.1 Anaerolineales bacterium | reverse complement strand
CGTCTCGCCCCGGCGGGCTCGCGGCCCGAACGGGGTGCGGTGTCGCGCAGCGACCCCGCCGCAGTTCGGCGGGGCGAACGGCGGAAATTCCCAAAGACACGCTTTTCTGCGCTTAACGACCCAGTTCAACGTTTTCTGGAATCGAGCTTTATACCGTAGAATTGTTGGACGAGTGCTCCGGTTCGATGACCAGCCTGATGGCAGTTCGCACCTCATCTTCGATTGTCACCTCTGCAAATTCAGGCACGCAACATACGTCGATACCATCGAGCTGCAGATAGCCGGTTGCCAGGATAAGAGCTTTTACAGACTGATTGACCGCTCCTGCACCGATCGCTTGCACCTCTGCCCGGTGGTGCTCGCGGACTACGCCTGCAATCGCGCCAGCAACCGCTGACGTCCGTGAAGTGGCAGCTACTTTGATCATGTTCATTTTAAGTCTCCTCAAAATTAATGAAAGATGGTTTTTTGATCTTTGGATCAGTTTTATTGCCTAGCTTGGATCGACTAATTGTCAGCGTTTAGTGAGAATAACCAAAACGATTCAGGCCGGATAGGACTCTGCCAGCAAAAGATTAGACTCTGCCGGGGGCAGGTTTTGTGCGGGGAACGATGGCGAGGCCGGCAGGGTAAAGAAAAAGAGACTGCCTTTGCCCATTTCGCTTTCGACGCCTACCTGACCACCCAGTTTCTCGACGATGGTGTATGCAATCGGCAGGCCCAACCCGTCTCCCGAATGACCGAGGCGGTTGATCGGGTTGTCTGGTATAAACAGGCGCGAACAGATTTCAGGCGGGATGCCCGCGCCGTTGTCCCGCGTCCAGAAACGGAGCATTCCGTCCGATCTGGGTGAGCCGCCCAGTTCCACACGCGGCGGCTGCCCTCCGTACTTGAGGGCATTGCTAAGAAAGTTGGCCCATACCTCTTCGATCCACGGTCCGTAGCCGATGGCGTCTGGCCAGGCTTCTGGAAGGACGATCTGAGCCCGTCGTTCCTGGATCATGTGGCTCAAACGATCTTGTACATTTGCTACAACCCGGTCCATCTGGACGGGCCCCACCGGCGCTTCCGCCTTGCTCACCTCGGCGAATAGCAACAAGCTGTTGACGATTCTGTTCATCCCATATGCCGTGGACCCGATTTGTCGCAAGTATTCTTTCAATTCCTCGCTGGTTAGGTTGGAGATGTGGTCGATCAGGTCTACATGTATAATCAGGGCGGTCAACGGTTCTTTTAGATCGTGGGCGACCATATGGGCGAATGCTTCCAGTTCCGTGTTTCGGGTCTGCAGAGCGGATACTTGCTCGCGCAGTTGTGCCCGCGAGCGTTGAAGGTCATCGAAGATATCCCGTAGCAGGTCGTCCGAAGTCTCCCGGGCTTTAGCAAACTCTGGTAAGCTCACACCGGGCTTTCTGTATAAAAATTCCAGAAGCGATACACATTCTTCGTAAGATGACATAGCAGCGGCTCCCTGTTGAAATGCAATAATATTTCCAAGGTTCAATTAATATTATAGGGAAACACACCCCGGCCGCATCAATCGGCCGGGGGAAATTTGTATCCGCCACTTGGGGGAGGTGTCCGGAGGGGGCTCAGGAGACGATGCGGTTACGCAGCGCAAGCGTTACGGCTTCCGTGCGGCTGGCAACCCCTAATTTGGACAGGATGTTACTGACGTGGGATTTGACTGTGGATGGGCTTACGGTCAGTCTTCCGGCGATCTGGGTGTTGTTCAGTCCCTCGACCATCAGGGCCAGCACTTCATGCTCACGCTCCGTCAGATCAAGGCCGGGCGGTGGCGGTTGGCTGGTTTTATCAACCAGGGCTTGCGCGGCCTGCGGGGAGAGCGTGGCCTGGCCGGAATGCGCAGCGCGGATGGCCCGGGCAAGCTCATCAGCGGAGACATCCTTGAGCAGATATCCGATCGCCCCGGCCTCCAGCGCATTCTTGACCATGTCCCCCTCTTTGAAGCTGGTCAGCACAATGACACGTACCTGTGGAAACTGCTGGCGGATGGTGCGTGTTGCCGCTACTCCATCCATATCCGGCATAGCCATGTCCATCAGGACCACATCCGGCTGGATCTCAGCACACAGCTGGATGGCGGCTGCGCCGCTTTCTGCTTCACCCGCCAGCTGCAGGTCATTGAAAACTCTTAAAAAGGTGGCAAGTCCCCGGCGGACCATCGTATGGTCGTCGACAAGCATCACGCGAATGGGTTGGGAGGGGGAGATTGTCATGTGGCCTCTTTTTTCCCGGCTTCTGTCCAGTGGAGGTTGATGTCTGTGCCGTGACCGGTCCGGCTGGTGATGAATAAGTGCGCGCCCATTTCTTCGGCCCGCTCGCGCATCATGCTCAAGCCATAGTGACCGGAGGGCGTCAGCTCGGAAGTGGCAAACCCGCGGCCGTCATCGCGCATGCTCAATTCAATGGCGGTAGCGTGGTGCTTCAGGACTATTTCAACGTTGCTGGCCCCCGCATGTTTGACCACATTATTTAGCGCTTCCTGGCAAATGCGGTAGATTGCCACCTGCACTTCAGCCGGCAAAACGCCTTGCCCCTCTACAGATACCCTGGCCGGGATATTTGTGCGACCGGTGAAGGCATTGGCCAGCAGGTGCAGCAGATCGCCCAGTTCGGCATCCGTCAGGGTCGAGGGGCGCAGCTCGGCCAGCAGGGCACGCATCTCGGCCTGCGCGCCGCGAGTCAGCTTCCGCAGGTCCTCGAGGGATTGTCGCGCCAGGTCCAGGTCCTGGTCCCACAGGCGAGGCAGGACTTCGGCGATCAGCCCCGCGGAGAAGAGCGACTGGTTGACGGCATCATGCAGGTTGCGCGCCAGGCGCTGTCGTTCTTCCAGTACCGCGAGCGCCTGTGCCTGTCCATACAGTTCCGCATTGGCCATCGTGATTGCGGCCTGGTTGGCCACACTGAGAGCCAGGTCGGCATGGTGGGCCGTGAAGTAATTCAGCTTCTCGTGCGCCACCCCCATCCCGCCAATAATGCGTTTTCTGACCGCCAGCGGGACCCACATCCAGGATTTCATCCCGTCGAGCAGTATCGCAGCCCCATCGTCCAGGAGCGAGCGCAGGAATTGCGCCTGCGGTTCATCGCTCCGCACATCGGCGATGCGAATAGTACGGTGTCCATTGAATAACGTAGCCAGAGTTTCCGGGCCTTGCAGGTGGATGCGGAAGGGCGAGGATTGCTCCAATTGCGGCGCCCCTCTCATCGCCAGGGTGACCAGCGTCGAGTTTTCCAATGCGAATAATCCGCCGTGGGAATACTCGATGATCTCCCGCAACTGGTCGAGGATCAAACCCGGCTGGAGTTCCAACGTGGATGCCAGGGTATGGGAGATCGCTAACAGCGTGTCCTGCTCATGGGCGCGGATTTCAATTCGCTGCAGGAGGTTTTGCTCTGCCAGGATCCGTTCGCCGACATCCCGGACAATACCCAGCAAACATGACCGGCCTTGATAAGTGAATGCGGTCCCGCGCCATTCGGCAAAAAATGTCGAGCCATCCCGGCGTACATTCAGTAACCGTGCATCGAACGCGCCCCCCGCTTGAAGCGCCTGGATATACTCGTTGAATGCAGGCTGGCTGTCGGGGTGTATGAACGCTGTCTGATGCAGCCCGGTGATCTCTTCGCGCGTGTAGCCGTGCAGCAGGCATACCGCAGGATTCGCCTCGACCACGCAACCGGTTTCCAAATCGCTGATGATCAACCCGTCGCTGGCGGCATTGAAAATGCTTCGATATTGAGCTTCTCTTTCATTCTTGTTCATGATGTATTCTCGTGCCGGAACCAGCCTGTACGGATATTAGGTCCCGGTGCTAATTTAATTTTACTGTAAAAAATCAAAGCTTTCAACTTATCCAATCGCCGGAGCGTCGATCAAAATCTCTTGCAGCGCAGCGAGCTTCTCAGCGTTCTGCGGCTCGAAAAGCGCCGGACAATCGGCCAGTTTTTTCTGTGCAGCGGCAAGCTTCAGGGCAAAGGAATAACAGGTCGACTCGCCGCATTGCTTACAGTTCGTGTTGGGGAGCAGTTTGTATATCGCCATTGGGGTAGGGCGCTTACGTGTGGTGGTATCTGGCGAGATCTCGGCGCGGCGCTCCCAGGTGCGGTTGACCAGCTCGATCAGTCCTTTAATTTCCTGCTCCGCGCCGTCGCGGTCTTCCACGTTGGATGTGGCGATCTCATAGGCATGGAAGGCGATATTATGCCGACCCTTCTTCCAGGTCAGGGCATTGGCGCCGGGGTGATAGATCGCGCCGCGCAAAGTGGCGTTGAGATACGGCAGGACTTCGCCGATGTCGGCGGTCAAACGTGCCCGCGCCGCATAGCGTTCCGCTCCGGGATCGCAAGGCGGGGTAAAGACTTCCAGATCATATTTTTCGATTAGCATGGTGCCCTCCCACTTTCATTTTACTGATTTATTGTCAATGCTTCAATCTGACGTTGGACCTACTCCACGTCAAGGGGAGAGTCATCGCTCAAGCCTTCAGCCTGCTTCCAAATTACCTGACCCTCGGCATTCAGCAAAACGATAGCCGGCGCTCGAATCACGTCATATTGCCGCGCCAGATCAGGACGGTGATCCATATCAATATGGATGATGTCTTTGGACGAAACCGAAGTCAGACTACCTTAACCCTACGGGTACTTCGCAGGAATGATAAGAATTCGACTCCGCTAATTTCTAATTCGCGCATGATTAAAACGGGCCTGCTCAAGCTGTTTCGAGCGCATTCACCAGCCAGGTAGTTACTTCGGCGGGCGTAGGGATGCGTCCCGTTGAGACCACTTCTTCGTTGACGACCAGCCCCGGCGTAGAAAGGATGTTGTAAGCCATAATGTCGTTATAGTCCGTCACCTTGATGACTTCGGCCTCCAGAGCCATTTCCGCAACGACCTTGCGGGCGATCTGCTCCACGCGTTTGCAGTTGGCGCAGCCCGATCCAAGAACTTTGATGGTAAGCATAGGTTCCTCCGAATTAAGATGAATGTGCGATGACAGCGGTTGCCGCGTTTCGGCGGTCCACCAGCCACATGATCCCGGCCAATGCAGCCAGGAATAATGTCAGATAAAGCGAAACCAGTCCAAGGCTGGCGCCGTCCACCCAGGCGCCGTACATCAATCCGGCCAGGGTGCTGAAGAGGGCTACCCATCCGACGTAGGTCCAGGCTTTTACCCGCCCGATGATTGCGGCCGTGATCAGGATACTTTGCAGGCTGAGCTCGGGGTCGGAAATAAGGTATGCAAGCAGGGGTCCTCGGTGCATCCCCAGGCTCAGGAACATCTGGGCAATAGGCACTTCTACCAAAGTGGGGAAGTACATGAACACGCCAAACACCACGCCGACGAAATTACCCAGGATCGTGTTCTGACCCGCAACTGCTTCGATCCATTCCGGCTTGATCAGCTCGCGGATGATACCAACCGCAAAGACGCCAACCACCAACAGCGGGAAGATCTGTTTGACGAACTTCCAGGATTCCCACAGGAAGTCGCGGGTTTCATCTTCGCTCAAGCTGGTTTTCAGCATCCAGCCCAGGATGCCAACCGAGAGCAGCACGCCAAAGAATTTGCCTGTCAACGACAGGGTCAATCCGCCTGTGTTGGGCGCCATCCCGAGGGCAGCCACCAGCAGGGTCAGGCCGACCAGTCCAATTGATATCCAGGTCCAGGCGTTGAAGCCTTCGTGGATGTGCTCGATGCCTTTCCAGGAGGTCAGACCGATCAATACGAGCATCCCGATTAGAATAGCGCCCTGGGCAGTCACCCCTTCCTCGCCGCGGGCCGGGTCAAAAGGAACCAGGCGGTATAGCGTGGCCTGGAAGGTATCCATGCCTTGGATTGGCAGGGTAATTTCAGCATAGGCTTGTTTCAAAAAGTCAAACTGGAAAGTGCCTGCCACCAGCAGTGTGACCAGCACCAGCATGAAAATGACCGCCGCCCGGCGCATCGCGGCCTGCCCGGCGAACATAGCGTCGGTGGCTTTGTCATGCTCGGCATCTTCCTTGCGGAAGATGAGCGCCATGATGATGCCCACACCGATCCCGAAAGCCAGTGAGAGCAGCAGGCGCGCGATCGCCAGGTCCATGCCGATCACGCCGCCCGTGTAGACCAGCGCCAGGATGTTGATAGCGGGGGCGACGAACAGGAAGGTGATGGCCGGACCAAGTCCCGCGCCTTTCTTGTAGATCCCCGCAAAGAGCGGGATAACCGTGCACGAGCAGACCGCCAGGAGGAATCCTGCCGCCGCCGAGGCCGGGTAGGAAATATATTTGGGTGTGTTACGACCTAAAAAGCGCGTGACCGTTTCCTTGGGGATCAAGGCGGTCATCGCGCCGGCGATGTAAAAAGCGGGCAGCAGACACAACAGCACGTGAGCGGCTAAATACGCCGCCAGGTTGCCCAAGCCACTATAGAGTAAATTGCCGAAAAATTCGAGAGCGTTCATGCACGACCTTTGATGTTTATTCGAATTCTTGAATATGATTCGCGCAAAATAAATGCCTTTCTCGCAGAGAAGGCTTTACTCGGAAACAAGCATGACCTGCCCGGGGACAATCAGGCCATCTTCCGGGTGGCACTTGGGGCAGGGGCATTCAGCCCGGGAATGCGCATGGGGGATTCCTTCAGGCTGCCCGGTCAGGACGATCATAGGATCGATGACTTCGAAGATCTCAGGCCTGGCGACATGGTAGTACATGTTCCAGCCGTCGCGGCGGTCCGAGACGATCTCCGCATCCTTCAACACTTTAAGATGCTGCGAAATATAGGCCTGGCGCAGCTTGAGCATGGCTTCCATATGACAGACGCACTGCTCCCCGTCACGCAGGATGGACAGGATCGCCAGCCGCGCCGGATGCGCCAGGGTTTTAAACAGATCTGCAGAGGCCTGATAAGGCATAATCATATTCGACATTATGAATATTATTGTAGAAGAAAAAACAGCCGTTTATCAGGGGCTGTTGTCACCTTATATATGTGACGGTTGTCACAACTTTTATTGGGTATTGCGCTGAGCTTCCAGCCAGGATTTGAGGCGCTGCTCGACCTTATCGCGAATTTCGCGAAATTTGGCCAGCTTTTCCTCATCCGTGCCTTCGAAGGCGGCCGGGTCTTCGAAGGACCAGTGCATCCGCTGATTGACTCCCGGCCAGACGGTGGGACAGTTCTTTTCAGCATCGTCGCAGACGGTAACAAGATATTGGAAAAGCGTTTTCCCCAAATACGTATCCACTCCCTTAGAAGCCTGGTTGGAAATATCGATCCCTTTTTCGCGCATCACCTGGATGGCAAGGGGATGGATATTTTTGGGCTCCAGGCCTGCGCTATGCGCTTCGAAACGGTCGCCGGCGTATTTACGCAGGAACGCTTCCGCCATCTGGCTGCGAGCGGAAT
This sequence comes from Anaerolineales bacterium, assembly GCA_011389535.1. Taxonomy (GTDB): domain Bacteria; phylum Chloroflexota; class Anaerolineae; order Anaerolineales; family Villigracilaceae; genus JAABUE01. The sequence goes on along the minus strand of JAABUE010000077.1, from coordinate 4,633 downwards.
TGCCGGTGCAGAGAAAAAGGACACGGACGGGCATAAAGTAGTCTCCTAAAAATAATCGTGCTACTTTATCTTAAGCCGAGCTGGTTAACATCCTGTTAAGGGCAGGTAATGATTCGGTAAATGCGCATGTAAACTCTCTTATCTTTATAAACGAGATGAATCAACCGATAAAGCGGGCGAAATAACGATGACCCTGTCCTTTGACCAGTGAAGCATAGGATGGCTTAACCCATATAAGCAAAATGGCTTATAAGTCCTCAGGCATCTCCCTTAGGGAGGCATAGGGTGATTTTCTATTTGTTTTCCCACTAAGAACCCCTATACTTTCAGTGACAGCTGCTCATAAAAGGGTCAATAAAGTTTGGCAGCGTAAATCCAAGTAATGTTTGACCGAGGAGTAAAAGAATATGCATACTATGCTTGATCAACAAATGCGAGATTGCATTCAGGAATGTCATCGTTGCCACGATATTTGTATGGAAACAATCGCCCATTGTCTGGAAATGGGCGGCGATCATGCCGAGCCAGGCCACATCAAATTGCTTTTGGATTGTGCTGAAATCTGCCAGACCAGTGCGAATTTTATGCTGCGATCATCAGACTTCCATGGCCAGGTTTGCGGTGTTTGTGCCGAGGTGTGCGAGCGCTGCGCAGAGGACTGCGAACGCTTTGAAGATGACGAAATGATGCAGCAGTGTGCAGAAATCTGCCGCAGTTGTGCGCGCTCATGCAGCGAGATGGCCCAAACCGCCTGATCCAAATCGACAACTCTTGATCTGAATTTCCCAAAAGGAAAATGATGTTCAAAGAAAGCTGGGTTTGAGGCAGGAGCTGAGACCTTCAAGTATTGGTTTTTTCTATTCCTCATGCGGCTTGATGGTTTTGAAACTGCGATAGAGACTGAAATCGTAAATCAGTTTGAGCACACCGGAGATAATGAAGGGCGCGCCTGCCAGCGCCGGGATGCCGATCAGCGGCGCGGAAAAGAGGGGCGCCAGCGACGCGCCGAGGGTGCGGGCGATGCCTGTCACACCTGCGGCGGAGGAACGTTCCTCAGGCGAGACGACCGCCAGGGTATAGGACTGGCGGGTGGGCACGTCCATCTGCGAGATGCTGAAGCGTAACAGCAGCATGGTGATCGCCAGCGGCAGGTCCGGCATGAGCGGAACAAGGATCAGCAGAATATTAGACGGCACGTGTGTGAAGACCATCGTGTTGAGCAAACCCACCTTGCGCGCAATCCACGCGGCTGAAAGCGCCGAGATGCCTGCAAAGATATTGGCGCCGAAAAAGATCGCTCCAAGTGTGGCGGGGTTCACCCCATAACGCGTATGGAACCAGTACGCCACAATGCTCTGCACCACGAAACCACCAGCGAAGGCGTCCACGGAAAAGAGCGCGGCAAGTTTTAATACTGTTTTGCTTGATTTCCCCAGTCCCAGTAGATTGATTTTAGAATTTCCGTTATCGTTACGCTGAACTTCCACTTGCGGAGAAATAAAATTGAACATCGCTGCGAGGATCAAGCCCAGCGCTGCATAAACCAGGATACTGACCCGGTAACTGGACAGCGGAGTCGCGCCTTCGTTTTGCAGGATCTGCGCCAGCCCGCCTCCCACCAGACTGCCGAGGGCTGTGGCGAGCGATCCTGCCAGCTGGTACCAGGCGAAGACCTGGGTGCGCTTCGCGCCGGGCAGGGTCTGCGCCAGGGCTGATTGCTCGATGGCGAGGAAAGGCCCCACTTCATTCCCGCTGGGGCTGATGACGCCAATGGTAGCGGCGAGCAGGAGCAAATAGAAGTTGCGCGTGAGCGCGAACAGGATACCTGCAAAGACCATCAACACAGCGCCGATGATCAGCATGCGTTTGCGTCCCACGCGGTCGGCGCGGGTGGTGATCCATAACGAGAGGAACGTATCGCCGAGCAGGGTCAGCGTGAGCAGGAGGCCGATTTCAGGATCGGTTAGTCCCGCCGCGGAAAGATACAAAACCAGGATGACGGCCAGCAGTCCATAGGAAAACATCCGCACGATGCGTGTAGCAAAGAGAAGACGGATGTCGGTTTTGGCTGACACGCTCAAATTTCCGAATTTTTCGCCACGTCCAGTTTGCACCAGGCATAGAGCGCGTCATACACGTCGAACTGGTGTGCCAGGTTTTCGTGGTCATCGGGGAAGCGCAGGCCAAAGCCGCTGGCTATCGCTTCCAGGCCGCGGGCAAGCGGGTCGGTATCGATATCTTCCGCAACATCTGCAGCATGGACGATTTTCGCCAACCGCAGTAGAGCCGGGTCTCTGAGCTCGTACTTCAGGATAATGGACTCGAACGAACAGCGTCCCTCGTGATGGCCAAGTTCAACCCCAGGGGCATCAAAGGGAATTCCGCCCGTCTCTTGTGTTGCCTGCTCGATCCGGTTTTTGGGGACAAAAAGGAATTCAGCGTCGCTGTCCACAAAGCGGGTGATAAGCCAGGGACAGGCGACCCGGTCTACGTGGACATGGGAGCGGGTAATCCAAAGCATGGGAACCTCCAATTCATGAATATGTGTTTGCTTCTTCCATTAAAATATCTTTATCTAACCTTTACAATATCTCCATAAATTCCGACTAAAATGGGTCGAATATTCATAATCAGGAGTTGTTCAGTGAAGAAGCAAACAGTTACTGTAGTCGTTACCACGGTCGTTACTGTAATCGTGGTTTTAGTTGCCATTATATTCCTCATGCCATTTCTTGGCCCGCGTTACCTGCACCCGTTGATGATGGGGGACCAGCCTGCGCCGGCAAGCCTGGATACCTCCAGCGCGCATCTTTCGGAGGATGGCTTGTTCCGCGTTTCGTGGACATCCGAGCCTGCCTCCCCACCGCTCAACCAGATCCACACCTGGACGATCCATGTGGAAACCGCGGACGGCCAGCCTGTAGAGCAGGCAGAGATCGGCGTGAACGGTGGGATGCCCCAGCACGGTCATGGACTGCCGACCAGCCCGCAGGTCACGCAAAACCTGGGTAACGGCGATTACCTCGTCGAGGGCATGAAGTTCCAGATGCTCGGGTGGTGGGAAGTGCGCTTCAACATCGCGGCGGGCGGCCAGACAGATACGATCACTTTCAATCTGACCCTGGAATAAAACCATGAAGCGCGGTTTTTGGATCGTTGGCGGGATCATGCTCATCGCTGCGGCAATCGCGTTTTGGGTAGCGAACAGGCCTGCTTCCTGGACCGAAGCGGAAGTCGCCACGCTTCAGTCTCTCTGGATCGAAAGCCTGCCTCCTCTGCCCCCGGACCCCTCCAACGCCTACGCGGATGATCCGCAAGCCGCTGCCTTTGGGCAGGCGCTCTTCTTCGACACACGCCTCAGTTCCAACGGAGAAGTTTCATGCGCCACCTGCCATCTTTCCGAAAAAATGTTCAACGATGGTTTGCCGCTGGGGCAGGGTGTCGGAACCATGGACCGCAGGACCATGACGATCATCGGGACGGCTTATAGTCCCTGGTTGTTTTGGGACGGGCGCAAGGACAGCCAGTGGGCCCAGGCGCTCGGCCCCATGGAAAGCGCAGTGGAGCACGGCGGCACCCGCACGCAGTATGCGCATTTGATCGATGAACAATACCGCGCCCAATACGAGTCCATATTCGGCGGACTGCCCGATTTTTCCGACCGCGCCCGCTTTCCAGATGCGGCCGGACCCGTAGAGGATCCCTCCGGTCGCGCCGCCTGGGAGGCGATGACCCCCGCAGACCGTGAGGCGGTCACGCAGGTTTACGTGAACATCGGCAAGGCAATCGCCTCGTATGAGCGCTTGATCGTGCCCGGGCCTTCGCGTTTCGATATATATATTGAGGCACTGCTAACGGACGATAAAGAAACCATGCAATCCGCGCTTTCGAAAGAAGAAGTGGCGGGGCTGCGTTTGTTCATCGGGCGGGCGGAGTGTATCAAATGTCACAACGGGCCGCTCTTCACGAATAACGACTTTCACAATACCGGCGTACCGGCCGCCAAAGGTTTACCCGCTGACGATGGCCGCGCTTCGGGCGTGACGGAGGCTCTCAGCGATGAATTCAACTGCCTGAGCCAGTGGAGCGACGCGGGTGAAAACGACTGCGCTGATCTGCGCTTTGCTGTTTCCACCGGCGAGCAACTCGTGGGCGCCTTCAAGCCGCCAACATTGCGCAATGTAGCCGAATCCGCGCCGTACATGCACGCGGGTCAATACGCCACGCTGACGGAAGTTTTGCGACATTACAACCATCCTCCGCTTGCGCCCCTCGGCCACTCGGAGTTGGAACCGCTTGGGCTGACCCCAAACGAGCTGGGGCAACTGGAAGCCTTCCTGCGCGCATTAAGCGGACCGTTGCTTGTCCGGCCCGAATTGCTGGCGTCGCCCCAATAAACGAGTGCTCCGGGCACCCCGACAAAGACTCCCTTTTCGTGAGAGGGAGTTTTTATTTTTAGCTTGTGTTATTGCATTTTTGTTGTATATTAAATTCAGTAAATCATGAAAGTTGAAAGATTACCCAACCCTTCGACCCCGGCCCGCGCGGCGGAGCCGGGACGGGCAAGCTCAGGACAGGAAACAGGGGTGCGGGCGTACGCCCGCACCCCTGTTTTCGGGCTTCTTTTAGTAAT
>JAABUE010000076.1 GCA_011389535.1 Anaerolineales bacterium | reverse complement strand
CGTCATCAAGGGCGCGGACGGTTTGTCGTTGCTGGGGATGGCGCGCACGGTCAATGATCTGGCGGACCGGGCCCGCTCGAAGAAGCTTAGCCCCGATGATGTCAAAGGCGGGACCTTCACATTGACCAACCACGGCATCAGCGGTTCACTCTTCGCCTTCCCGGTCATCAACCAGCCGCAGAGCGGGATCCTGGGCGTCGGCGCGATGCAGAAACGCGCGATCGTCGTCACCGACGCGGACGGCAACGACTCGATTGCCATCCGGCCAATGGTGTACCTGTCGTTCGTCTTCGATCACCGCATCCTGGACGGGGCTTCGGCAGACTGGTTCTTGATGAAGGTTAAAGAGACGCTGGAGAATTGGAGTTGATTAACGCTCTCCCCTCATATTCCTAAAAAATGCATCCGGGGGTGCGGAATGTGGGATAATTAATTGGTGAAAACCTTCCTCCTTTATGGTTCTTATGGCTATACCGGAAAATTGATCGCTGCGCTCGCCGTCCAAAAGGGACTCAAGCCGGTCCTTGCCGGACGGAACGAGAAGAAACTGCGTGCTCAGGCCGAATCCCTCAACCTGGAATATCGCGTTTTTTCTCTGGACGACACCCCCGCCCTCTACTCTGCCTTAGAAGCTGTAGAGGGCGTTTTACATTGCGCGGGGCCATTCGTCCACACTTTTCGCCGCATGGCGGAAGCCTGCCTGGTTATGCGCCGCCACTACGTGGATATCAGCGGCGAGATCGCCGGCTTCGAAGCGCTGGCCCAACTGGACGATGACGCCAAACGGGCGGGCATCATGCTGCTCCCTGGCGCCGGCTTTGACGTCGTCCCTACCGACTGCCTGGCGATGCATCTCAAAAAACGTCTGCTTTCTGCGACGCACCTGCGGCTCTACATCCGGGGTGTGCGTGGCGGAGTCTCGCGCGGGACGGCCCGCTCGGCCATCGAGAACATGCACCGCGGGGGGATGATCCGCCGGGACAAGGAACTGGTACAGGTGCCGGCCGCCTGGAAGGTGCTCGAAGTTGATTTTGGGCATGGGCTGGTCAAGGTCGTTTCCATCGGCTGGGGAGATGTGTCTACTGCCTACTACAGCACCGGCATCCCCAATATCCAGACCTATATGGCCTTCCCGCCTTTTGCCATCCGACTGCTGCGCGCCCTGCGAACGTTCGGTCCGTTGCTTTACACGCGCCCCTCCAAAGGATTGCTGAAGCAGGCCCTTTATCTGATCCGAAGCGGACCGACCGAGGAGCAGCGTCGAAACGGATTCAGCCTGATCGTGGGGGAAGCCTTCAACGATGACGGATTGTCGGTCTCGTCCAAATTAAAAACACCGGAAGGGTACAGCCTGACTGCGACGGCGACGGTCGAAATTATGGAGCGCATCCTTTCCGGGGACCTGAGGCTTGGCTTCCAGACCCCGTCCCTGGCCTATGGCTCGGAGCTGGTGCTGGGATTTGAAGGTGTCGAAAGAGTAGACTTGTAAAGGAGAAGCGATGATAATTCGTTCTGTCCGAAGACGAGTGGATGGGAACTTATAGCAGGTGACAATCACTTCAAAACACTTCGAAAGTGACTGTCACCTAATTTCTTGATTCAGGAGCAACTTTGAATTTCATTGGTGAACTGGCCGCGGTATTAACTTCCATTTCCTGGAGCGGCACCTCGGTGCTATTTACAAAAGCTACCCAGCAGGTTGGCTCGATTATTGTCAATCGTATCCGCGTGATACTGGCACTTATCTTCCTGATGCTGTTGAACTGGGCATTCTATGGTTATCTTCTACCCATCAATGCCGGGGTGGACCGCTGGGTCTGGTTCGCGCTCTCCGGCGCTATCGGCTATGCTCTTGGAGATGTCTTCCTGTTCCAGAGCTTTCTGTGTCTCGGTACACAACGCGCGATGCTGATGATGAGCCTGGCTCCCCTTTTGAGCGCCGGCCTGGCCTGGATGTTCTTCGATGAAACGCTGACCGGCGTACAAATGCTCGGCGTTTTGATTACGCTGACAGGCATCGCCTGGGTGATCACACGGCGCACGCAAAGCGGGCCGAGCCAGGTATGCAGCCCGTTGCAGGGCGTACTGTTCGGGCTGGGCGCGGCGACGGGGCAAGCAGTTGGCTTTGTGCTCTCCAAGCAGGGCCTGGCAGATAACTTCTCGCCAATCGCAGGCAATTCCATCCGTATGCTGGCAGCGGTCATCGTGCTGTGGGCGCTGGCGAGTTTTCAGGGGAAAGCCAGAGAAACCATCGACAGCATGCGCGCAAGACCAAAGGTATTCGGCTGGCTGGCCATGGCAGCCTTCACCGGGCCTGTGCTGGGCGCAACCTTGTCGCTGTTTGCGTTGCAGCACACTCAGGTAGGCATCGCCAGCACCTTGATCGCACTGCCGCCGGTGTTCCTGCTGCCCATCAGCTGGCTGGTCTTTAAAGAAAAATTCGATTTGGGTGCGGTGCTCGGCACGGCGGTGGCAATCGGAGGCGTGGCATTGTTGTTTTTGACATAGAACCCGACTACGAAGTCACAAAGGCGCAAAGCCACCAGGGTTTAATTTTTTCGTGTCTTAGTGTCTCGGTGTCTTCGTGGTAATTGACCCTTGTTTATTCTAAAGGAGGAGGTATGGACATTCTGCAATCTGGCACCGGGGAATTGATCCAGCCGTTCGACCTGGACGAGTTCCGCGAGTGGAACCGCACCCAAAAATCACGCAAGTTGATCGACAAACGCATGAGCGAGCAGGAGGCCGTCAGCAGGTTCGTGTACGATGGTTGCTACATCGGCACCGAGTTGTACGGGACAGTGCGCGCCCCGATGTCGCTGGCGCGCGAGGTCGTCCGACAGGGTAAAAAGGACTTGCGCGTCTGCGGGCAGGGCGTGCTCGAACTGGACCTCTGGCTGGCCGCCGGTTTGGTGAAGAAACTCGACATCACCTACATCGGCCTCGAAGTCTATGGGACCTCGTCCGCGCTGCGGCGGGCGGTGGAATCGGGGCAGGTTGAGAAGTGCGTCGAGTGGTCGAACGGGGCCATCACCTGGCGCATGAAAGCGGCGGCGATGGGTGTCCCGTTCCTGCCAACGCGCTCCATGCTAGGCACAGACACGCTGTGCTACAGCGCTGCCAAAGTGGTCGAGGATCCGTTCACCGGCATAAAAGTCGCCCTCCTGCCTGCGCTGGTGCTGGATGTGGCCCTAATCCATGTCCACCGCGCGGACAAATACGGCAACTGCCAGATCGAGGGCATCAGCGGCTTCGCGGCGGAAATGGCGCGCGCCTGCAAGCGGCTGATAATAAGTACGGAGGAAATTGTCCCGACCGAGGAAATCCGCAGGTACCCCGACCGCACGATCATCCCGTACTTCCTGGTGGACGCGGTTGTGCATGCGCCCTACGGCTCGTATCCCGGCGAGATGGCCTACATATATGGCCGCGACGAACCCGCCATCAAGGAATGGGTCGACATGAGTAGAACGGGCGAAGATGCAAAAGAGTATCTGGACAAATACGTCTACAGCGTTAAAGATCATGGTGAGTACCTGAAATTGATCGGGGAAGAGCGGTTACAAAGGTGCGTCGAACTCCGTGAGAAACGGGATTGACCACGAAGACACAAAGTCACAAAGGCACGAATTTAAAAAGTTTGTGTCTTCGTGACATAGTGTCTTAGTGGTAGACAAGGAAAAATTATGTCTGACCAGACTTACTCCAAAAACGAACTGATGATCTGCGTGGCCGCCCGTCTCTTCGAAGACGGCGCGACCTGTTTCATCGGCACGGGCATCCCCATGCTGGCCGCCATGCTCGCGGCCAAAACGACCGCTCCCAATCTCGTTCCGGTCTTCGAGTTCGGCGGGACAGGCGCGATCATGGAAGAACTGCCGCGCGCGGTAGGTGAAGCGCGCACTTGGCACAAAGGCATCTCCGCCCTCGGTATCTGCGACACAATGGAAACCGCCCAGCGCGGCTTCATCGATTATGGTTTCCTGGGCGGCGCGCAGATCGATCCGTATGGCAACTTGAACTCGATCACCATCGGAGAACACGACCATCCCCGGGCGCGCCTGCCGGGTTCCGGCGGCGGCAACGACGTGGGCAGTCACTGCTGGCAAACGGTCGCCATCATGCAGCACGACGCGCGGCGCTTCGTCCCCAAAACGGACTGTGTGACCACCCCCGGTTATTTGACCGGCCCCGGCGCGCGCGAAGCTGCCGGGTTGCCCAGGAACACCGGCCCGGCATACGTGGTCTCGACCCTGGCGCTGATGGACTTCGACCCCGAAAGCAGACGCATGCGCCTCAAGGCTACCCATCCAGGCGTTAGTGTTGAGGAGGTTCTGGCTGCCACCGGATTTGAACTGCTGATCCCGGAACAGGTGGAGATCACCGCGCCCCCCAGCGCGGAAGAACTGCGGCTGCTGCGCGAAGAGATCGATCCGGAGAGACTCTATATTTAATACTCTATCTCCTTTGATATAGGCCAAGGGCTTGTTAGACGATTATCCCCCATATCAACAATGAGGGGTTTGGGGTGTTGCAGGAGGGCTTCGCCCTCCTGCAACACCCCATCTCTCCTCTTTTTAGAAAGTTACTGCTAGGAGCATACAGAATATGGAAACAAAACTGGACCTTATCGGTAAAGTCGCGATCGTGACCGGCGCAGGCAGCGGCATCGGCCAGGGCGTCGCCCGTGCTCTGGCAGATGAGGGCGTGAGCCTGGTCATCTGCGGACGGCGGAGTGAGCCTCTCCAGGAAACTTCCCGGCTGGTCGAAACAGCCGGCGGGCGCGTGACGGCCATCCAGGCGGACATTTCCCAAACCCCGGATGCACAGCGGGTGGTGAAGGCTGCCCTGGAAACGTTCGGCCGCGTGGATATCCTGATCAACAACGCCGGCATCGGCGGCGGCGATTCCATCCATAAAATGACCGATGAAGAGTGGGATCAAGTGATGGCGGTCAATCTGCGCGGGGCCTTCTTGATGACGCGGGAAGTGCTGGGCTATTTTCGGGAACAGAAGTCCGGTCACATCATCAATATCAGCTCAGAATCCGGGCTTGAGTATTATCCCGGGGACGGTTCTTACGGGCTCTCCAAGCATGCCCTCAACGATCTGGGCGAGTATATCCAGCGCGAAAACCAGGAACTGAACATCCGCGTCAACACCATCTGTCCGGGGATGGTCGTCACCGAAATGACGGAGGACAGTCCCGGCCTGAACCACGAGAAGTGCCTGTATCCCGAAGACATCGCTGATCTGGTTGTCTGGCTTTTGACTCGCCGGCCAAATGTCAAGATCGGGACACCGATTCTGATCCAGACCATGCTTAATCCCTGGGAGTAGTTCTTCGAGGTATTAATGGCAAAAGATTCACTGCTTCAACGCATTCAAATTGAAGGCCATCCCTTGATCGATGGCGAAACCGTCACCATTCTGTGGGAAGGCAAAACTGCTCCGCATTTGATCGATGACTTACATGGCTGGGAAGGGAATTCCCAAACGCCCCAGCGCATCGCCTCCGGAATTTGGGCCTGGTCCTTCAACCTTCCCAGGGATGCCTACCTGGAGTACGCCTTCCTTGATCCCGAGACTGACAAACGAATCCCCGACCCGCGCAACAAACGACGCGTCTGGAATGGCGTCAACGGCTACAACCACTTCTTCTACATGCCGGAGGCTGCCCCCACCCCGCTTGTGGACAGAAAGAAAGGCGTCCCTCGCGGCAGGCTGACCAAATACCTGCTCCCCGCCTGGATGATGACCCAGGGTGGGAAACGCGCTCTCCATCTCTACCAGCCGCCAACCGATGCACCTGTTCCGTTATTGGTGGTTTACGACGGCAACGACTATCTTCAACGCGGGAAACTGGCCACGATGGTCGACAACCTGATCGCCGAGAAGCGCATCCGTCCGCTGGCAATAGCCTTCCTGCGGAACGGCGGTCCACGCCGTTTCGTCGAATATGCCTGTTCCGAAGCCGTCCTGGCCTGGCTCAACCACGATGTGCTACCGCTGGCGCGCGAACAGCTCAACCTGCTGGACATCCAGAAAAATCCCGGAGCATACGGGGTGCTGGGCGCATCCATGGGCGGGCTGATGGCGCTTTACACCGCTTTGCGCATGCCGGATATTTTCGGGAACGTGTTGAGCCAGTCCGGCGCGTTCCACTTCGAGCAATTCGACACCGTCACCGTGGACATGGTCGAGCATTTCCCAAAACGCGACCTCCGCATCTGGATGGACGCAGGTAAACTGGAATGGCTGCTCGTATCCAGCCAAAAGATGCACAAGTTGCTGAAAGCCAGGGGGTATGACGTGAGCTACCGCGAGTTTACAGGTGGTCACTGCTACACAGCCTGGCGCGATGACCTCTGGCGCGGGCTGGAAAAATTGTTTGCCGCGGAGGGATAAACATGGACATTGCGATCATGATCGAGGGCCAAAACGGGCTGAACTGGCCCCGCTGGAAGAGGATTGTCCGGGCTGCAGAAGATCTTGGTTTTGCAGGCTTATATCGCTCGGACCATTTCACCAACGCCAGCCCACCGGATATCGACTCGCTGGAGTTATGGGTTTCTCTGACCTGGCTGGCTGACAACACCAGGCGGATCGAATTTGGCCCGATGGTCACACCGTTTTCGTTCCGGCATCCGGCCCATACGGCGCGTATGGCCAGCGCCGTGGACGACCTTTCCGGTGGACGGTTGACCCTGGGCCTGGGAGCAGGCTGGCAAGCCCGCGAACACGAGAAATTCGGCTTTCAACTTTTGGATGTAGATGGCCGATTAAACCGATTAGAAGAAGGGTTGGAAGTGGTCACGCGATTACTTCGCAACGATTCTCCATCGAGTTTTTCAGGCGAATTCTATACCCTGCAAGAAGCTCTTATGCTGCCGCGCCCTGAGCGTCCCGGTGGACCGCCCATCCTGATCGGCGGCAACGGCGAAAAGCGGACTCTCCCCCTGGCCGCGAAATACGCCGACGAATGGAATGCTGTCTTCGCGACAGCGGATGAAGTCCGCAGGTTGAATGGGATTCTGGATGGTTTGCTGCAAGAACAAGGCAGGTATCCGGCCGATGTGCGCCGTTCCCTGATGACCGGTTGTGTTTTCGGAAAATCGGATGCGGAAGTAAAGGAAGCAAGCAAGCTATACGGAGATACCACCCCGCAGGAATTACGGAAAGAAGGGAACATCGTTGGAAAAGGCGAGCAGGTTTCCGATCAACTGGCACAACTTGCAGAAACCGGCATCGACCGGGTCATGCTGCAGTGGCTCGACCTCGACGACCTGGATGGATTGGAGGCGCTGGCAAAAGCTGTCCTATGATCCTTGCAACCCTTTGCAACACCAAAACAACCGCCACATGCCTGAAGAATTTAAATCAGGGCGCTGATCCCGTTTGCTGGTCTTCGGTAGCGATTCCCCGAAAATCTATAACGGGCATCGTATCGCCGGTACTGATGATCCACTTACTGTTCTGGCGGAGTTCCTGGGCGATCAAGACCTGAATGTACTGCTCGGCCAGAGGCCCTTTTCCCTCCAGCTCCTGGAGAATGATCCGCAATGCATTTGCCTGAGCATCTGCAAGGCTTGTGATCTGGTAGGCATCTCCCTCCGCTTTTTTCTGGGCGGCATAGAACTGGCTGTCGGCCAGGGTGCGCTGCTGCGCAGCCTCGGCGTCGGCCTGTTCCTGTAACTGCACTGCCACCATCCGATCCTTGATCGCATTGACCACCTCCCCGGGCGGCGAGGCGCTCTGAATTTGTATCAGGACGAATTCAACCCCATATTGTTGCTCTTTGTTCTGCAAGATCGCGGTCACTTCTTGGTTGATCTGTGCGCGGCTGTGCATCACCTCGTCCATCGTGTGGGTATTGACCACATCCCTGAGCGTGCCCTGGACAAAGCCGGCAACGATTGCTTCGGGGTCCAGCACTTCAAGCTGATAGCGCACAGGGTCGGCCACTCGATACGTATAGAGCAGGGAAACGTCCATGGTGACATCGTCAGCGGTCATGGCGGCAAGTTGTTCGATCATCCCTGAACGCTCGATGACAATCACCCCAATGACCGTATCCACGAAGGGGATCTGAACATGCCATCCGGGTTGGTCAATGCCAACAAAAGCCCCACCTCTCAGGTGTAAGCCTCTTTCGTAGGGGCGGATTTTATAAACTGCAGACCGTGCCAAGGAAAAGACCACTACCCCAACAACCAGTAAAATTATGATTAACAGGGCATTTTTATATAATTTATCCAGGCAACCGCGCCCAACCCCATCTCTAACAGCTTTTCCAAAGGCGTTTGGATCATTGTGGGTATCTTCTGACATGGATTACCTCCATTCGAAACTGCAGATAAATTCAGGCCGTGGATAACAAATTCGCGATAAACACCCGCTTGTTCATATGCTGTACGGTAAATCTCGTATATAAAGATAGTAGCATTTAAATATAGCGGAGTCAAATGAGAATGTTAGATTTTTCATCCACAACGTTTCCCGTTAAATTCGTAGGAAGCGCGTAGTGCCCGCCGCCCGTTTTGTAAGTATAATGGGGTGAATGCCCATTTTAAATGACAAACAGGTCCTGCTGGGTGTGACCGGCTCCATCGCAGCTTACAAGGCCGCCGACTTGGCCTCCAAGCTGACGCAAGCCGGCGCGCTCGTAGATGTGATTCTCACCCCCTCCGCTGAAAAATTTGTTAGCCCCATGACCTTCCAGTCTCTCACAGGCCGGCGCGCTTACACCGAGGCTGACCTGTGGGGCAGCGAAGCACACGTGCTGCATGTTGGGCTTGGTCATAGCGCTGACCTGGTCGTCATCGCGCCCTGCACCGCCAACACGCTCGCCAAGCTGGCGCATGGGGAGGCGGATAGTTTGCTGGCTGTTGCCGTCCTGGCTGCACGTTGTCCGCTGCTACTTGCTCCCGCGATGGAAAGCAACATGTACACCCATCCAGCCACGCAGGAAAACCTTGCCAAATTAATCGAGCGCGGCGCATACGTAGCCGGGCCTGCCGAAGGGCATCTAGCGTCTGGCCAAAGCGGGCGTGGACGAATGATCGAGACTCCCGAGCTCCTGGGACATATCCGCCTCGTGCTCGGGCAAAAGGGCCTGCTGGACGCTAAAAAGGTTGTGGTCACCGCCGGAGGGACTCAGGAGCCGCTCGACCCGGTCCGCGTGCTGACCAACCGCTCGTCGGGCAAGCAGGGTTACGCGCTGGCGCAGGCCGCCATCGATGCGGGCGCACAGGTATGCCTGATCTCAACTGTCAATCTGCCGCCTCCAGTGGGCGCGCGTGTCGTGGAAGTCCATACCGCGCAGGAGATGCTGGAGGCTGTTCTGGCGGAATCCGCCGCCGCTGATGCGCTTATCATGGCTGCCGCGGTGGCGGACTTCCGCCCGAAGAAGGTCGCTGAAAGCAAGATGAAGAAAAAAGACGGGATTCCGCAGGTCGAACTCGAAGCCGCGCCTGATATCCTGGAAGCGGTAGCAGGCCCGGACTTCGGGGAGAAGCGGCCGAAGGCCGTGGTCGGTTTTGCAGCCGAGTCCCGCGATCTGCTGGTAAACGCAACAAATAAGTTACAATCCAAGAAACTGGATATCATTGCCGCCAACGATATTTCCGCTTCTGATGCCGGGTTTTCCGTTGATACCAACCGGGTGACCCTGTTATATGCGGATGGCCGGAACGAGGCCTTGCCGCTGATGAGCAAGTCTGAAGTGGCCGAAACCATCATAGCTCGCGTCGCGGCGCTTTTGGAGTAGCCCATGCGTATTTTGGTCATGTCAGACATCCACGCTAATTACACCGCCCTCGAAGCCGTGCTGAATGATGCCGGGCAAGTCGATGAAACCTGGTGCCTCGGCGACCTGGTAGGATACGGGCCCGACCCCAACGCCTGCGTAGAAGAAATCCGCGAGAGGCCCATGTTGACCTGCATGCTGGGCAACCACGACGTCGCCGTGATCGGCAGGATGCCCTTCGAATCGTTCAATGGAGATGCGCGCCGGTCGCTTGTATGGCATGAGCGCGTGCTGTCCGCCAGCAACGCTGATTTTTTACGCTCGCTGCCTGAAAACCCCAAAGTACGCGGGGATGTGACCATGGCACACGGTAGTCCACGTGATCCGGTTTGGGAATACATCATCAATACCCTCTCAGCTCGCTTGAATTTTGATTTCTTTGATACCACCTGGTGTTTTGTCGGGCATTCCCACATCCAGTGTATGTTCATTCTGGACCGGGAACGCGACCGCATCACCCTGGAAGCGCCACGATTAGGCGAAGCGATTTCTTTGACAAATCGCGCGATCTTAAACCCCGGCTCGGTCGGCCAACCCCGTGACCGTGACCCGCGCGCTGCTTACGCCATCTTTGACCCGGAGGCTAAAACCTGGGAGGCGCGCCGCGCGGCATACAATGTCGCTGAAGTGCAGGAGCGCATTCGCGAGGCCAGATTGCCGGAGAAACATGCTGTCCGTTTGGCGGAGGGGTGGTAATTCAGTGAGCAGTTATTCGTGATCAGTGACTCAGGGGAACATTTTAAAGGTTGATTGCGTCCTGGGTATAAATCACCGAAGCTACTTGATGAGGAGGAACACCATGAAACGTACTGTATTCATACTGCTGGTCACCGCGCTTATTTTGTCCGCGTGTGGCGTGGCCGCTGCCCCAACTCAACGAGCATTTGATTTCTCTGAAGGAGCCCCCGCAGCCCCGATGGAGCCACTGCCTGAGCAGCCTGCCTTCGACTCCGGCGAGAACGCCGTCGGTGGCGGCTTCCAGCCTAGCGCCGTGGAGCGGCTCGTCATCCAGAACGCCGACTTGAGCATCGTGGTCATAAACCCGGAGGCCAAGATGGATGAGATCGCCAAAATGGCCGAGAGTATGGGCGGATTTGTCGTTTCAAAGAACGTCTTCCAAACAACCATCGGAAATAATCTCAGGGTTCCGGAAGGGAACATCACCGTGCGCGTCCCTGCCGAAAATTTGGAACAGGTGCTCGAGCAGATCAAAGCGGATGCGGTCGAAGTGCTGAACGAAAATCGTTCCGGTCAGGACGTAACCCGCGAATACGTGGATTTACAGTCCCGCCTGAAAACGCACGAGCAAGCCGCCGAACAATTGAGCGAAATCCTGGAGCAGAAGACCGAATCGGAGGAAGTGATCGAGGTCTTCAACCAGTTGGTTTACCACCGCGAGCAGATCGAAATTCTCAAAGGGCAGATCAATTATTTTGAAGAGGCTGCGGCACTATCGGCGGTAAGCGTGCGCGTCAGCGCCGAAGAAACATTGCAGCCGCTCGAAATCGCTGGCTGGAGGCCTGCCGGCGTAGCACGCGATGCGCTCCAGACGTTGATCAACTTCTTCGAGGGCTTTGTCACCTTCCTGATCTGGCTGGTGATCCTGATCCTGCCCGCCGGGCTGGTCATCCTGGGCCTGCTGTGGGTGTTGTGGAGAGCCTTCCGTTTCGCATGGCGCAGATTTTCTCCTCGCAGGATAGTGAAGGATAAAGAACCGGGCGAAAGACAGGAATAAAGCTGGCGATCTACAAAGACCTGACAGGTGTCCAAAACCTGTCAGGTCTTTTGATTTATAATCCTTCACAATGGAAAAACTCGTCCAGGACGCGCAGGCGCTATTCAATGTCCACTTGACCGGGCGGCAGGTAATCGCATTGACCACCTACGAACGCGAACTGATCGAGTGGAACCAAAAGTTCAACCTGACCGCAATCCGTGATGTGGCAGGCATCCGCACCAAGCATTTTCTGGACTCGTTTTCCTGTGTACTGGCCTGGAAGGGCAATCCGCCCGCCAATCTGATCGACATTGGAAGCGGAGCAGGCTTTCCCGGTATTCCCCTGAAAATTATTTATCCAAACACAAAAGTAACGCTGGTGGAATCGGTCGGCAAGAAGGCCATGTTCTGCCAGCACATCGTCAGCCTGCTCGGCCTGGAGGGGGTCAATGTGATCAGTTCGCGCGCCGAAGACCTGGGCCAAATGCGCGAACACCGCGAGCATTATGAGTGGGGCATTGCCCGCGCGGTCGCCAATATGCGCGTGCTGGCAGAGTATTTGCTCCCGCTGGTTCAGGTCGGCGGGATGATGCTGGCACAAAAGGGGGAAAGCGGCCCGGCAGAAGTACACACGGCCGAAAAAGTGATCAAACTCTTGGGCGGTGAAGTGCGGCAGTTAATATCTGTCACGCTGCCGGGAGTGGTCGAGGAGCGGCATCTGGTGCTGGTGGACAAGGTCGCAGCGACGCCGCCGGGATACCCGCGCAAGCGCGGGATCCCGACGAAGAAGCCGCTTTAACGCTTACGAGTCTTGGACTCGTAAGCGTTATCTAGCAAGAAAATTCATCCACGATCGTGATCACATCTTCTTTATTGGGAATAATGCACAGGAACTCGAACGGCTCATCACCGGTATTATCGTAAAAGTGAGGGACACCCTCAGGGATGAAGACCACGTCTCCCTGCTGGACCTCAT
>JAABUE010000075.1 GCA_011389535.1 Anaerolineales bacterium | reverse complement strand
GGGGATATCTTCGACAACTAATATGGGGCCACGTGAATTTGTCATAAAACTATTCTAGTCGCAAACGATGAACGGGGCAATAGCAGTAAATTCCCATTGCAAATGAACTCGCCTGTAAACATTGCAGTTTAAAACTGGGACGCCGGTTGGGACGCTCGGGGGGCGGCATTTTTGTATTCTTAAAGTGTAAAGAGTGAACGATTAGCTTTAGGAGTACGAACTATGTGGAAGAATTTACTGGCAAATTTACTGGTGGGCCTGATCCTGGTACAAAGCTCTGTTCCCACGTTAGTTTATCGTCCCGATCTAAAACAAAACTATCCGCCTGTTTCGGAAGAAAACCCTGTTAAGGCTTCGTCGCCTGCAATGAATGTTTCAATCCGGGCCGCAACCAGGCCCACGATTACGTTCAAAACCCAGAACGGCAGGAGGATCGAACAAAAACATCCCGAGAACCGGGCATTGCCGCATTTGGTCCTGAAACGGAACGGGTTCCTGACCCCGGGCTACGAACGGACGGATCGCAGAGACCAGGCGCTCGAGGCCATCGAACAGGGTATTACAATCCTCCAGGATGCAGACGATCAACTCCAGACGATTGAATTGCTCGTCCAAAAGGCATCCTTGCAGCTGGTTGATGGGAAAACTGAACAGGCTGAGAACATCCTTTATGAAGTATTGCATAACGCACAGGTGCAAAGCATTTCGTCTGTAAATTTCGAGGCGAAGTTGCTGTCTGCAAGGCTTTTGCACGCCAGAGGACAAACGAAAGAATCCAACCATCGGTTAAAAGATCTGCACAACACCAGGGGAACTGATGCCCAACATGCCGCGCTCCATTACATCCTGTGGCAGGTCAATGGCAGAGAGGAATATGCGCGGGTGGCGCAGAAGCTCTATCAAAAGTTATCTCGCAAGACCCCAAATATTGAATACCAGGAGCGCTTGCGAGAACTGCAGGCGACCCTGGAAAAAGATAAAAGAGTGCCAGGCAAGGCGGTTTAATTCCCATTCCAGACACGCTTTCCCAGCGCTGAAAGGATAAACTCGACCGCCAGCAATGCGGTCTGGTTCTGTATATCCAGAATCGAGTTGACTTCGACTACATCCATGCCGACCAGTTTGCCAGTTTCAGCCACCAGTTCGCAGAGGAGATGCGCTTCACGGTATGTCAGGCCCCCGGTGACGGGCGTGCCGACGCCTGGCGCATGGCGCGGGTCCATTACATCCATGTCGAAGGAGAGATAGAGGCCATCCACATCGCGCGTCACCCGCTCGATGGCCTTTTCCATGCTCGTCACCAGGCCGAGACGATCGATCTGCTCTATGCTCATGACCATAACCCCGGCCTGCAACAGATTCCGCTTTTCGCCTTCATCGAGGTCACGCGCACCCAGGATCGCTACGCGCCCCGGATCCACGACCGGCTCCGGCTCTTCCCAGAGCTGTACGAGGCGCGGGTCGCCCAGTCCGCATAGTGCGGCGAGTGGCATCCCATGGATATTGCCAGACGGTGTGGTTTCTGGGGTATTGAAGTCGGCATGCGCATCCACCCATAGCACCCCGATCTTCCTATGTTTGGCCGCTCCCCGGATGGAGCCGAGGGAAAGCGAATGGTCGCCGCCCAGCACGATGGGCAGGTGTCCTCCTTGGACACTGGTGGCTACGGCACCAGCTACCCGCCGGGACATCGGTACGATGCAGTCAAGATATTTGAGCTTGGGATCGGTGATGGTGCACATCTCGGCAATGGCTACTTCTACATTGCCTTTGTCTTCCACTGTATAGCCGAGTTTTTCTAATTCCTGCTGCAAATGGGCATAGCGAATGGCGCTAGGGCCCATGTCCACGCCACGACGGTCTGCGCCCAGGTCGATGGGCACGCCGATGATGTCAATTTGCATAATTACCTCTACAGATTAAATTAACCGCGAAGGAACGAAGGGGCGAAGAAAGTGGTTCGATTAAGCAGTCCGGTAATAGCCTACATCCACTGAATACACCCGCCCCCGTTTGATCACCTGCTTGACGAGGTTCGTGCCGAAACGGTAGCCCAGATGACGGTAGTCTGGCACAGACATCACCAGCAAGTCAGCTTGTTTGCCTTCTTCCAGCGAACCAATCTTATCCGCGCGCCTGATTGCGTGCGCCGAATTGATCGTGGAAGCTGCAATGGCCTGTGCGGGGGTCAATCCCATATAGCGGCAGGCCAGCGCAATCACAAACTGCATGGATTCATTCCAGGCAGTGCCGGGGTTGCAATCGGTGGCCAGGGCCAGGATACCGTCCGCATCCAGGATTTTCTGCGCCGGCGTGTACTCGGGCTCGGCCAGCCCAAAAGGTGTGCAGGGCAGGGAAACGGCTACCGTGTCCGACTTGCCCAGCGCAGCGATGTCTGCATCGGATGTTTTGACCAGGTGATCTGCTGAGGCTGCTCCCAACTCGACTGCCATGGACGCGCCGCCCAGGTTGTCGAACTCGTCGGCGTGGATCTTGACCGGGAATCCCAGCGAACAGGCCACGGTCAGGACCTGACGCGATTGCTCGAGGGTGAAAGCCTTGTTTTCACAGAAAACGTCTACAAAAGGCAGCGGCAGCCGCGGGGCGTGCGTCTCCCACCACTGGCGCACAATGGGCAGCATCGTTTCACAGACCAGGTCGGTGTAGCCCTGCGGATCGTCCTGACCTCCTCCCGCCAGGGTATATTCGGGAGCGATGGCGTGTGCGCCCAGAAAAGTGATCGCAAGATCCATGGGGCCTTCGTCGTCGAGCGCCAGCAGGGCTTTGAGCAGGCGCAGCTCGGTGGCCGTCTGCAGGCCGTAACCGCTCTTGGCTTCGGCGGTGGTGGTGCCGGTAGCAAACATGCGCAACAGGCGTGGACGGGTCTGGGCGATGAGCGCTTCGATGCTGGCCGTGCGCGTGGCGCGGACCGTGGAAATGATCCCGCCACCGGCCGCCAGGATATCGAGGTATTTCGCGCCTTCGAGCCGCATCTCGAATTCGCGGGCGCGGTCGCCGCCCCAGATCACGTGCGTATGCGGGTCGACAAATCCGGGCATGACCATACATCCAGTAGCATCCAGGCCAGGTTCGCCCGGATAGGCGGCGCGCAGTTCGTCGGTCCTGCCTACGGAGACGATTTTCTCGTCGCGGACGAGGACTGCCCCATTCTCGATGATGCCGAGGGAGCCGAGCGCGCCTCCTCGCTGGGGACCGCCGGAGAGAGTCAGAAGTTGGGTTGCGGAGTGGATAAGCATACTTTGATTAAACCATAGAATAAAATGGGGCGCTCCAGGCTTTGCCACCGTGGAAGAAGACGGATTTGGAGGTCTGAGCGCAGGCGCTCAGACCTCCAAATCCGGGTATCCACCACTGCGTCTTCGCGCAGCGAACGGCGGTAATTCCCAAAGATCCTAATACGGGAAGTTTATAGCTTGACGTTGTGTAGTAATATTGGCTCAGTTTCACAGGATTTATATTACCCTAGAGGATATTACCAGTCCTAAATGTGCCACCTGGATTGCATCATGAAAAAAAGTCACAGCTTAGACATATCCTTTCTATTGCAACGGTTTGCGCTCATAACCTTTATTATATTCCCCGTTGCTCTTTCTATCATCGCTCAAACCTTTTTGGTGATACAGTCTTGGGACTTTATAAAAATCATCCAATTTGGATTTTTGGTTGCTGTTTTTCTTATCCCTATATTCGCTATCCTGGCAAAGAACTCTATCTGGACATCGATTGAACAATCCAGATATTTGCCGATATTTTGGGTTGTTGGTCTTGCGATTGTCTTGCGAATTATCTTCGTACAGCTCATAAGCACTAATTTTGTATCTGACATGGAAGATGTCCACTTTCTTGCCGTTGACATTTATCATGGTAATCCGATGGCAAATATAGAAATTTACCCAAACATACCCGGCGCAACCCATCTCAATATGTCGGCATTCGTTTTATCGTTTGTTTATGAGCTACTTGGACCCAGTACTGCTACCGCAAAGCTATTCCTGATTATATTGGGTGGTCTGACAACCTTTTTGATTTATCTAGCAGGGCGGGAAATCGCTGATACGCAGCAGGCAGGATTTCTGGCTGCTTTTTTATTCGCTATCTTACCATCTGTTATTTGTTACACAGGTGTTCCAGCTGGGGATCATTTCGCGCTCCCTCCTATGGTCTTGGCGATATTTATCTTTGCCCGTACGGACAGGTTAGATAACAACAAATTTCCTCCTTTAATTCTTCATTATGCAGTCATTGGAATCCTGGTTGGGCTTGTCGATTGGTTCCGCCCCTTAGGGATAATTCTTATCATTGCGCTGATCATCTCGGTACTAATTTATAGGGCAGGCGGATTAAAATTCTATAAACTTCTTGTCATTCTTAGCGTACTTCTGATTACCTATACCCAAACAAGTAATTTGGCGGTTAGAGTGTCTGAAAGTATTTTCCAGACCAATGTGCTTTCCTCTTCCCAGAGAATTGGCGAGTTTCTATTAAAGGGTCTTAACCCCGATAGCAAAGGGATTGTTACCCTCGAAGATGACACAATCGCACAGCAGGCCTATCATTCTTTTGGTGACGATATTTCCGGAGCACAAGCCTACTTAATCAAGTTAGCAATTTCAAGATTAGAGCAAAGCCAAATCTCGGATCTCTTCAAGGAAAAATTCAACCTGATTTGGTCAAGCCACGATGCGCTTTTTGATTATTCCCTCTTAGGATCGAACGACCGGGAGACAGTAAATCTGATGAGAGACTTTGAAACATTATTGTATTTGGTTGTTACCGTCTTCATCTTTTTTCACACTATCATATCGATCCGCCAGCGATCCCACCCAGCGATATTTGCTATGCAGTTATTTATTCTTGGCTTTGCCTTACTTATGCTGGTCATGGAAGTCCAAAACCGCTATGTGATGATCGTTATTCCCTATTCAATCCTATTAGGGGCTATGGGAATGAAAGAGCTTTTTCTGATAAGGCAAGAACTACGTTTGCCAACTGATTAGCTTATTCTTCTTTATTATTTGCTTGATAGCAATTTTCGATCTCATTTTTGATATTCGCAAGATAACTCGCATCAGGTTTGTAAAGAACCATTTCAAAATATTCTTTGCGAATCGCCTGTCGTTCTTCCCGGGTAAACCCATCATATTGATGCGGTAGAAAATTCAGAGGGTGAGGGGCTGCCATCAGGATATCGCCTTGGGCAGGCGGTAACGATTGTGGCCAGGTATAGATATAGTGAAAGTTCTTTGCAAGAAGACCATGATTTTCACAAACAAGTGGTGCATAAAACCTCATCATCTTAGATGAAATCTTGAAGTTAGGATATTGCTCTTGAACTTCCTGAACGAACTCTCGAAAGTAAACGATTTTGTATGCTAACCGGTAGTTCCACGCCGCCTGGAGCAAAATTACTACTATTGCCACATTGACCAGCCAGCGGCCTCCCGGTTTCCAAGAATAGAGATTGTCCAAGCCGTAGGCAGCTGTCAGGACCAGAAAAGGGAGCAATTGTCGGGTGGTTCTTGCGTACACTACGAAGGTGTGGGTAACATTCGAAGGAATTACCAAACACAGGTAAACAAATATTGTTCCTCCAATTGCAATGTACAAAAACTTGTTCCTTTTCTTTAGAAAAAGGAACAAAGAAACAAGGGTAAGTAAAGCGACAACCACAATAAACCCGTGCTCAGCATGCCAAAAATATTCGAAGGGCAGGCTCCACCCTTCGCTGAAGCTGCCCTGTACGATTTTTTGAAGGTACACACCATAATCGCTGAAAAAATCTTTTCCAATGACAAAGCAAAAGATTAATAAAATGGCAAGCGGCGTGAGGAAACCCAAGCCAAGAAACGTTGGTCGTTTCACAAACCAATATTTTTCTTTTGCTCCATTAAATGTATTTACCATCATTGGGAATGCCGCAATTGCCCAATAGCCATTGTAGGTGACTATACAAAGAAAACTCAGAGTTCCGCATAAAAATGACACTCCCGGTTTCGTGTTTATTAGCGCGACATACAAGGCTAACAAACTAAAAAACATTGCCTGATCGTACGGAAATAGATGCCTAGAGTAGTACAGTAAAACTTGGCTACAGGCGGCAATCAACAGCGCGTAGTTGGCGACTCGCGTAGTGGCGCCTGCCTTTAGGGCGATCATCCAAATCAAGTAAAGGTTGAGGATAGAGAAAAAACTAAAAAAGATCGCCGGAAGGGCCAAAGTAGTATCAAATATATTTTCAAAGAGAGCCGGGATCAATGCAGTGATTTTAAAACCGACATGGGCAAGCTCGTTTACTAATACGAGCAGAGCAGTTTTTACTTTTCCATCTAACAATAAGACCAGCGCATTTTGTGCAATACCATACCGGCTTTCGTCAGGAAAGTAAAACTGACCGCCCCTAAGAATTAATATCCAGCGAAGAATGCTGGATATTAATAAAATTGAAATCACTAAGTGATGTTTTTTGAGGAAGTTTGTTGTTCTAAGGATCATGCAGTTCCGTTATGATACTCAATGAGCGTCCAGACAACAAATCTATCTTCGTTTTCCACCCTGGCGACGATTGCTTCGTATCTTTTTTGAAGGGCTTGTCTGAGCAAACTTCCTCTCAGATTTTGGCCGATTTGCCGTCGGGTGCAGCATTTTCTGGTAGGTATCATCCAGCAGCATGGTGATGATCGGTAACTCGTCCTCCTGCTCGGCCAGTTCGCGCGCCAAAGGGATGAAGCGCTGGCTGCGTTCGGTCTGCAACTTGTCCCGGTCACGTAAGCGGGCTTCCAAGAGGGCAGTTAAACGCTCGGCAACTACCTTGGCCACATCCTCATCGCTGGGGATAATACGCTCTTCCATCTCGATTTCGAATTGTCTCGCAATGCGGTCAAGGACCGGCTTTTCCATCGGGTTGACCAGCGTAACAGCTACACCCGTTGCGCCGGCGCGTCCCGTCCGCCCGGCTCGGTGGATGTAGTTCTCGGTTTCATCGGGCGGCTCGTACTGGATCACGTAGGAAAGTTCGGGAATGTCCAATCCGCGGGCAGCTACATCGGTCGCGACCAAGAAGCGCAGAGTCCCTCCGCGGACGCTGGAGAGCACCTGCTCGCGCTGACTCTGCGAGAGCGCCGAACTGATCTCATCCGCATCGTAGCCGAAACGTTGCAGCACCACCGTGACGTAATGTACGCGGTCCTTGGTATTGCAGAAGATGAGCGCATTCTCGGGGTTTTCGACCTCGATCAAGCGCACCAGGCTGCGGTCCTTGTCCATGCCGGCTACTTTGTAGTAGACGTGCTCTACTTCTGTGACGTGGACATGGTCACTGCTGAGGGTAATGAACTCCGGCTCGGGAATGAACTCTCGGGCAGCGCGCATGACCGAATACGGGAAAGTAGCCGAGAACATGCAGGTGTTCACATGCCGGTCCGGCAGGTAGCGCTTCATCTCGACCATATCGGGGAAGAAGCCCATCGATAGCATCCGGTCGGCTTCATCGAAAATCAACATCTTCAGCTTGTCAAGCGCAAATGTGCGTTTGAGCAAATGGTCGAGCACCCGTCCCGGCGTGCCGACCACGATGTGCGCGCCCCTCTTGAGGCCTTCGATTTGCGGTCCGTACCCTACTCCGCCATAGACTGCCACCGTGCGAAGGCCGGCCTGCCCGCATAAAATTTCTGCCTCGTGCGAGACCTGTTGCGCCAGCTCGCGGGTTGGCACCAGGATCAGCGCCTGGCACTCGTCCCGTCTGGGGTCGAGCCGTTCCAGCATGGGCAGCAGGAACGCGCCGGTCTTGCCGCTGCCCGTCCGCGCCTGGATGATCATATCCCGTCTGGCAAGCAAATACGGGATAGCCCGCGCCTGGACTGGCATGAGTCCGGTCCAGTTTGCCCGCTTGGCAGCTTCTTTCAGTGGTATCGGCAATTGTTCAAAGGTAATGTCGGGTAAAGGGTTTTTTAGTTCTTTGATATCGTTAGAATTATCCAAAATCATCTCGTTTCCTTAATTTAGTTCGTGCACGCGCCAATTGTCGAGCATGTAAGTCTTCAGAATATCAATTCCTGATAGATGTGATTATACAAGACCTGGCGACTGTTTCACCAGTTCGACGGTTGGGCAATTAGACTTTTCTTTATCTGACCGATGAGAGTAATCTCCTGCGGGGACCAATGACCTGGAAATAGCCAAAGCCGAGCGACAGCAACAGGTATGTTGCTACGATCAGCCACCCCATGAGACCCATCGCACCTGAAAGCATTCCGCCCAGCGACACAACGAATCCAACAACGCTGGCGATCAAATTGGCCAGGATAATTGCCTGCAGCACATTAGAATCACGCGAATCTCTGCTAAGAAGAGTAATCAGCCCACCGACCAGCAGTTCAACGCCGATAAGCCGCCCCAGCAACTTCGCGCCAGCGTTGTTGATAAAACCAAACAAGTCCAACAAGACCCCAGGCATTAACAAAAAGCCAAGGGCAAAGAGCAGGGCGACGATGGTATTGAGCAAGAACAAGGTTCGTAGTCTCATTGCATATCTCCTCAAGGTTGCTTTCATGTGACGTTTTACACATATAGATTAAACCCGATTCTTTTCCCGCTGGCAAGCAAATTCTACTTTTGGTACAAAAAAATCACCTGCTCCCTGTCAACCTGGCTGGGCTGCCAGTCCGGGAAATCCGCCGCGATGCTGACAACACGCGCACCCGGTCGCAGCTCCTGTTCCAGCTTTTTTGCCAGGCGAGACGTTTGTGATGAAGTCAGATAAACAAAGACCACATCCGCCTCGGTCAAATCTGCGCGATAAAAATTCCCGCATCGCATCCGGGCCCCGTGCCTGCCTCCGCTTATAAGAATCCTCAGCCACCCCAGCGCCCACTGGACTGGCCCGATCTCGATCCCGACAGCCTGCGCGCCAAACTCCTTCGCCGCCATGAGCAGCACGCGACCATCTCCCGCGCCGAGATCGTAAAAGACCTCACCGGGCTGCAACTTTGCTAATTGCAATGCTCTGCGGATGCGCGCCTCGCGGGTCGGCACCCACGGCACCCCGTAGAGCGCCGGCACAACCAGCCAGAGAGCGCTGACCAGCAGGAAGACCAGCCCCAGTCCGATCAACCAATAAAGACTCACTGCCCGCTTCCATCCTTTTGCAAACTGCGTAGTGCCAGCAGCCCGAGGATATTGAATACCACAGCCAGCAGCGCCACAAATAAAAAGCCGAACTGCCGGTATATGAAAGGCGCCAGGAACGCGCCAATGGCGCGACCCAACGAATGGCCGGTTACGTTAAAAGCCATGACCGTTGCCCGCGCCCCCGGGACCAGTTCCGTCATCATCGGTACGTGGCTGACCAGCACGTACTCAAACGTTATATAAAACAGAAATAACCCGATCAGCGCGCCGATCTCTGTCCGCCCAATAAAAGGCAGCAAAACGGCTGCTGCAGAATTGGCCAACAACCCCAGGAAGAGCGCGCGCGGTTTACCGATGCGGTCGGTCAACAGGGCGACCAGACCTTCGCCGCTCAACTCCGAGAGCCCGATCACCGCTGAAGCGCCGGCCAGCGCCGCGATCTGCAACCCGAACGAATCTTCCAGCCAGACCCCGAAAATGAGATTGACCAGTTCGTTCCCGGCGGTGGCCCACAACGCGATCGAGATACCCGCCAAAGCGGGGACGTTGCGCAACACAGCGCCGAAGTTCGCCCAGAGATTGCGGTTCGGGAAGTGGTGCGCATCCCGCCGTGGCGCCATCCACCAGGTTACGCCGAACATACCCAGCCCCAGGACGGCCAACACTGGGAAAGGCGCCGACCAGCCGTAGCGCGCGATCAAAAGTCCCATTGCCGGCACGCCAATGATAAAAGCAAGCGACCAGCCAATTTCTGTGACTGCCAGCGCCAGACCGCGCCGTTCGTATGGGATGCGGTCGCCGAAATAAGCCTGCATGGCCGGGTCAAACAGGTTTTTGCCCAACAAAGCCAGGATGAGCGCCGCTGTTAATGTCCATAGGGTGGGCCAGATCGCCACAAGGGCAACACCAAGCGTGAACAGGGCGGTGCCCGCCAGCATCCCAAAGCGACGCCCACGCTGGTCGGATACGGCAGCGATGAAGGGCACAAATGCCCCCATAAGCGAACGCCCGGTCAACGCAAAGGAAAGGGCAGTGATGTCCACTCCCAGGCCGCGCGCAAACGTCCCTAAAAAAGGATACACCATGCGGTGCACGGTGTTGAAGATGGTGCGCAGCACCATAACGATCAGGAGTTGGAAACGCAGGCGCAAGGCAGTGACCAGTATTCAGTTATCAGTGAGCAGTTTTGAGCTTCAAAAACCATCTGGTTAAGAAGTATGCCGCAAGCCACGCAAACAAGTTCAGAAACACAAAGAATATAATGATGTTCCACAATCCCGAGCTGAAGATCGGCGAAGGCGGCGGGTGCATCACGTTCGCGGCGGTCGAAAACACCACGCGCAGGGCGACAAAGTAGGCCAGATTAGCCAGCGATGTGACCCAGTCAACGTTCACCAGCCACAGCCCAACCTGCATCAGCGCACCCACTATGGCAAAGGTCAATGCCAGGCGGAAGCGCGGCTCCGCCAGGAACAGGCCGTTCCAGTTTGCCTCCATAGCCCACAATGAAAGAGGCAGGTAGGTTAGCCAGAAGACAATGCCCGTGCGGCCTAAAGCCGCCGACCAACGGTGCAGCCCATCACGGCGCAATGCCAGCGCCAGCAGACCAGTCAACGCCGCTGCCGCAAAGGCCACTTCCGCGGCCAACACCCAGGCCCCGTGCAAGTACACGATCCGCACGTTGGAGCCGAGGGATTGTTCTTCAGGCCCGAGCAGGGCCAGCATGGCGATCACCGACACAGTAATAAAGAACAGCATCAGAGGGGAAAAGCGTTTAAACATGGGGCGAATTGTACTCTAGCAAACCGCTATAATCCATGAAGTCAAGTAGGTCACGTTTAAAACGTGACTTACACAACGTAGATAAGGAGGTTTTATGCGTTTTGAAAACAAAGTCGTTCTCATTACCGGCGGCACGCGCGGGATTGGTTTTGCGACCGCCGGTCTGTTTGCCGAAGGAGGGGCGCGCGTGGTCATCGTCGGCAGGGACAAGGACCAAACAACGGAAGCAGCCCGCCAGGTCCCGGGGCGAGGCGAGGCTGGCGACGTATCCAGGGCGGCGGACTGTAAGCGCATCGTCTCGCGGACCCTCGATCTGCATGCCCGTCTCGACATTTTGGTCAATTGCGCAGGAGTGATCTTCCGCAACCGCACCGTCGAGGGAACTTCGGAGGAAGAGTGGGATAGGACCTTCGACGTCAACGTGAAAGGGACGTTCCTGATGTGCAAGTACGCCCTGCCCGCCCTGCGCGAGACGAAGGGGTGTATCGTGAACGTATCTTCCTATGTGGGGCTGGTGGGATTTGCAGGCACCTCGGCTTATGCGGCTTCAAAGGCGGCCATCCTCAACCTGACGCGCTCGATGGCGCTCGACCATGCCAGGGAGGGGATCCGGGTCAATGCGGTCTGCCCCGGCAGCGTGGACACCGAAATGATCCATTCTGCCTGGCAGCAGTTCGGGGATGTAGAAAAGGCGCAGAAATTATGGGCTGAAAAGCATCCATTGGGGCGGATCGCTACGCCGGAGGAAGTAGGGCGAGCGATTTTGTTCTTGTCCAGCGAGGATGCCAGCTTCATCACCGGCGCGGCCCTGCCAGTGGACGGGGGGATTACGGCGGGTTAAATCTTCGGATGGAGCTAGGGACTCTGAATCGTGAAGGTCCTCTGGGCGAGGAGCTCGTTCGGTTCAGTTACACGCAGCGTGGCAGTGTACTCCCCACAATCGGCTGAAAGCACATCGGTGGTCACTTTCCGGATGCCGGACTCGTCAAACTGAAGGGTTTCCTCAACTGTTACATCTTGGACAGCCCCGCTCACCTCCCAGTGATAGCTCACCGTAGCCGGTCCGTTAGCCATAATGGACCCGTTGAACGTAATCGGATTCGAAGCTCCGCAAGCCGTAAATGTCACCATCACCGCATCCACCGTCACATCTGTGACCGACGCCACAGGCGGCTCCACGATCCGGACGATATTCAGGTTGCCGGCTGTCTCAACCACATCGTAAGCCACCCAGCAAAAGCTGTCGTCCGTTTTCATCGGGTCGCTGACGTACCACCAGGCTGTATTGACGGTCCTGCCTTCGATTTCTGCCATCGTTCCCGCGGGTATGGTGCTGACTACTTCCCATTCCTGTCCCGGCCCGTAACGGCAGTTGGCTCCCAGGCTTCTTGGCCAGGCCACCGGCGCATCAGGGGTGGAGGTGGGAGTCGGTAATGGCGTCTCTGTAGGAACGGGCGTTAATGTCGAGATGGCAAAGGTCGGTAACGGAGAGGGTTCGATCACCGGAGCAGCGGGAGGCGCAACCTCCGACCAGTTACAGGCAAGCGCAGCCAGGATCAAAACGATGAGGGGTAAGGTCCATCCGGGTTTCATGTTTCCTCCGATTATGATGTCCGAACCATGGGAGCATCAGAAGCTTAGCTCTCACGGG
>JAABUE010000074.1 GCA_011389535.1 Anaerolineales bacterium | reverse complement strand
AGAAGCATCACGAGCAGGAACTGGGTGCAATTGCGGCGATGGCTTCCATCCTGCGCACACCCAAAAAGCTTAGAGAAATTCTGGATCACCTGCTGGATGAAGCGCTCCGTTTGGTTTCCGCGCAGGCTGGTAGTATCTGGTTGTATGATTCTGACACCGACAGAGTATATCTGGAAGCCGATCGAGGCTGGGATAAAGAAAAGGTACCCAGCTATAAGCGTGGAGAGGGTATTCCGGGTGCGGTGGTAGAGAGCGGTCAGGAATTTGTTACACACGATTTCCATAGTGACGCGCGCATATCAGAACCGGTGCGCGCCTTCATTCCTGAAGGGGTTGGCGGAGCCTGTATGCCGTTGCATGCGGCCGAAAAAATCGTCGGCGTCATGTTCATCAACGTCACCCTGCCGCGCGAGCTGACTTCCCTGGAACTGCGGGTACTGAACACCCTGGCTTCGATCGGCGGGAATACGATCAATAGCATGAAGTTGCACGAACAGACCGTCAGACAGTTGGAACGGCTCGAAGCCCTGCGTGAAATCGATATGGCCATCAGCAGCAGTCTGGACCTGCGTCTGACGGTCCGAACAGTATTGGACCAGCTTATCAAACAGCTTGACGTGGATGCGGCTGATGTTTTGTTGGTAAAGTCGGGGAGCGGTCACCTCGAATATTTCGAAAGCCAGGGATTTCGCACACCTGGCATTAAAGCTACCAGATTGCGCCTGGGGGAAGGGCTTGCCGGCAAAGCTGCAATTCAACGCGACATCGTCCAAACCAAAGACCTGAATAATACCAAAGGCGAGTTTTTGCGTCAGCATTTACTGGCAGATGAAGGCTTCGTATCTCATTTTGCAGTCCCTTTGATCGCCAAAGGAGAAGTGAAGGGGGTTCTGGAAATCTTTCAGAGATCCACCCTTAATCCTTCCCTGGAGTGGTTGAACTTCCTTGATTCGCTAAGCTGGCAGACAGCCATAGCAATTGACAACGCGCTGCTCTTTGAAGACCTGCAGCGTTCGAACACAAACCTGTTGATATCCTACGATAAAACGATCGAAGGCTGGTCGCGCGCACTGGACTTGCGAGACAAGGAAACCGAGGGCCATACTGAACGGGTAACCAAAGCCACGCTCGAGCTTGCTAAAATCATGGGCATTCCTGACGAGCAGGTCTTGCACATCTGGCGCGGGTCGATGTTGCACGATATCGGCAAGCTCGGGGTGCCGGATAACATCCTGCTAAAACCCGGAAAGTTAACGGAAGAAGAATGGGCGCTCATGCGCAGACACCCCCAGTTTGCATATGAAATGCTCAAGCCAATCAACTACCTCCAAAATGCGCTCAATATTCCTTACTATCACCATGAAAAGTGGGATGGCAGTGGCTATCCGCACGGGCTTAAAGGCGAAACGATACCTTTAGAGGCGCGTATTTTCGCGGTCGTCGACGTTTGGGATGCGCTCTCAAACGACCGGCCTTATCGCCCCGCCTGGCCTCGAGAAAGAGTGATCGAATATATTAAGGAACAGAGCGAGAAATATTTCGACCCACAGGTGGTGGAAAAATTCCTGACCTTGGAGCCGCAGTGGCAGGACCATGGCCGGTAATTTCGGTCAAACTTTGTCGAGGAACGTACTGAAACCCGCTTAAAGCCTGCCCGTCTTTCAATCGGAGTTGGCATTCCTGCCTTTCCAAACGGAGTAGCCCGTCATAAAAAGAAAGAGCAGGATCGCCACCTCATTCAAAAGTCCGCCCCACTGGCGTACATTTTGCAATGAAGCCACGTCACCGATAACGCGTACCAGCAGCGACAGGTGTAACAGAACAAGATGAATGTAGAACGCAGGATGGAAAATGACCCGGACCTGTAAGATGGCGGGAAAAATGATCGGAGCGTGACCGAAAATCATCGACATGACGAACCCGACGAAAACGATGTGGAGCACCGCATCGTAGTACGGACCCGCGGTCTGCGCGCCGATCAGCAGCAGCATCGCACCCCCGACGATTAACCAAATGAAACCGGCATACAGGCAGCGGGCAATGTAGCGCGTCAGAGCAGCAGGGTGACGCAGGTTACGCCGGGCAATGTCGTTTGGCAGGAACCACACTCCCAGAGCCAGCAGTCCTATCCCGCTCAGGCGGGTACCGAAATCCAGATCGAAGGTTGCCACGACCGCGCCAGCCAATAGGAGCGCGACAAAAAATCCGAAGAGGCGCACCAAGCCGGGAGGCGGATGCAAGATACGGCTGAGTTCGAGCCGTTCTCCCGCAATCGTCAGCACCAGGAAGGCCATCCACCAGAAAACCATCTGGAAGAGCGGCATCCCTGTCATCCATAGAATGTTGCCCACTACCCAGGCTAAAGCGCCCCCTGCCATCACCACGCTGTGGATCTGGCGCTCACGGTATAGCATGAACGCAAGGATCGCCAGCATAACCAGGCTGCCCAGCGTAAACAGCGCCGCGCCAAGTACGCCAGGGCTCGCCAGCAGGGAGACCCAACCCAGGGCAGTCAGGGCTGGCGCAGCGAACATCCATTTCTTGCGGATGGCAACCGCCCTTTCCAGCGGAATCAGTGTACCCAGGAAACCAGAAACCATCAGTGGACCGTGCGCCATAGCCAGGTTCGGGAAGGTTGGCAAGGACCAGCCCAGGCGTAACAGACCTGCCCACAAGGCAGCCAGCAGCGCCAGTAGAGAAAAGGCGACGAAGGGCAGATAGCGCTTTTGTATTTTCATGGGATGATTGTATATTCGAAAGAAATCTTTTGCTTTGCGCTGGCGCAAGCTTTGGGAAATGTATATTTCACACATACCCAATCTGAATTGGAGTAAAATCTCATTATGGAAAAAGATGTAGAGGAGATTGTACGCCAATCCAACTTGTTCAAGGATGTCGACCCGGATATCTTTACACAGGTGATGGACTCCAGCCTGCCGCGCTCGGTGGAGGAAGACGGCTATTTCTTCATGCAAGGCGACCCCGCCACACACGCCTATGTGCTGGTCAAAGGGCGGGTCAAGATGATCCAGATCACGCCCAACGGCCAGCAGATCACCATGCGGATCATGACACCCGGGCAGACCTATGGCGGGATCGCGCTGCTCAATCCCCAGGCAGGCTATCCGGCCACGGCGCAGGCGGTGGAAGACAGCATTGCGCTGGCCTGGGACACAGCCCGGCTGCGCGAACTTGTGGAAAAAGATCCATCCATCTCTCTTAACGTTATGGAGCTAATGCACGGCTACATTTCAGAGTTACAGGAACGCCAAAAGGCTCTGGTCACCGACCGGGTGGAACAGCGCATCGCCCGCATCCTGCTCAAGCTGGCGGCCCAGTCCGGCAGGAAAATCGACGAGGGTGTGCTGATCGACCTGCCAATTACCCGCCAGGATATCGCCGAAATGAGCGGAACCACGCTGTTCACCGTCAGCCGCACGCTGAACGAGTGGGAACGAGGTGGGCTGCTCGAGATTGGCAGGGAACGGGTGGTCATTCGTGACCCGCATGGACTGGTCAGTATCGCGGACGAACTTGTCGAAAGATAATCGGTTGGCTCTCATTAGCCCGGTGCAGCATTCCTGCACCGGGCTTTTTTGTTGTCTCTTTGCGCCAGCGCAAAGACAAAGCCGGGTATCTCCGATAAGATGGCATCAAATAAACATGCCCGATTTGCGGCATTTCAAAATCTTAGAGGAGCGAACCATGAAATCCTTCAAACTATTAGTCAGCGTTTTGGTGCTCAGCGCTTTACTGATCTCCTGCGCGCCATCCAACCCGACAACGGTAAACACTGAATATATACTGACCACAGACATGCGAGACGGTAAATTCGTCTTCTTGGGCGTCAACGAAAATATCAACGGCGCCGTCAACCCGGCCTTGCGCGCCAAACCAGGCGAGAAGATCACGGTTATCCTGGTCAACAGTGGTCATGGCAAACATGATATTGTCTTCCCTGATCTCAACGTCAAGTCAGATACAATTGACCAGCAGGGCGAAACGACTTCGGTCACCTTCACTGTGCCCGATAAAGACATTGCACTGACCTATCGCGATTCGAACCACGCTAAGCTCGGTATGAGCGGTGTGCTGCTGGTCGGCAATGTTGCCATGGTGGAGCCAGCTGAGCTCGCCAATGACTACCTGGTGGAAATGTTAGGGGCAGAGTCCACGGGCGAAACTGTGGAATACACGCTCGAATCAGCGCTGGCAAATGGCCAGATGATCTTCGTCGGCAAAGGCGGCGATATCGACGGACAAACCAACCCGGATTTGAAAGCGAACGTTGGCGATACGGTCAAAGTGACCCTGATCAGCGGCGAAGGCGCGGCGCATAACGTTGTTTTCGAGGGTTTCAACGCCAGGTCTGAAGACGTGGTTGGCAAAGGGAACAGCGTAGCGATGGAGTTCAGCCCTGATCGAGAAGGCACCTTCGCCTATATCTGTGATATCCCCGGGCATCGCCAGGCAGGTATGGAAGGCAAGTTTATCGTTGGTTCCGGTGTTGCTGCCGCTTCGGCAGCTGAAACCAGCGATACGTCCTACACCAGCGCTGTAAAGACAGAGAATGCGTCAGTTCCAGCCGGTCCGGCGGATGCTGCAGCCGTAGATATCGTCCGGGATCCAACCGACATCCCCGCTCCGATTGGCAATCGCGGGCCAGAAACCCTGCGCGTGGACCTGGAAACGGTTGAGCTCTCCGGCCAGCTGGCCGACGGCACCACCTTCAATTACTGGACCTTCAATGGCACAGTCCCCGGCCCGTTCCTGCGCGTGCGGGTGGGCGATACGGTGGAAGTCCATCTCAAGAATTTGCCTGACAGTATGATGGCGCACTCGGTTGATTTCCATGCGACCACGGGTCCCGGCGGCGGTGCGGTTGCAACCCAGACCCAGCCCGGTGGAGAAACCATGTTCACTTTCAAAGCGATCAACCCCGGCCTATACGTCTATCACTGCGCCACCCCGATGGTCGCACAGCACATTGCCAACGGTATGTATGGCCTGATCCTGGTGGAACCTGAAGGCGGCCTGCCCCCGGTGGACCGTGAGTTCTACGTGATGCAAGGCGAGCTCTATACCGCCCAGCCCTTCGGCACGAGCGGTGACCTGACAGAAGATACTACCAAGCTGTTGAATGAAAATCCCGAATACTTTGTCTTCAATGGCGCTTCCATGGCGCTCGCCAGTGATACGCATGCTTTGAGAGCCAACGTGGGCGAAACCGTCCGCATTTACTTCGGCGTGGGCGGCCCGAACTTCACCTCCTCATTCCACGTTATCGGCGAGATCTTCGACCGCGTTTACGACCAGGCTTCGCTCACCTCACCTCCGCTGACCGATGTGCAGACCACCCTGGTTCCGCCCGGCGGCGCGACGATGGTCGAGTTCAAGCTGGAAGTGCCCGGACGCTATATCCTGGTCGACCATGCCCTCTCCCGCCTGCAGCGCGGACTGGCCGGCTTCCTGTACGCGGACGGTGACCCCAACCTAGAAATTTATAACGGTGAAGAAACCGCGGGCAGCGGTCACTAGATCAAACCCTAAACAATCGAAAGGAACACCGATGCTCTCCCCTCAGATGTTGGTAGCCGATTTACTGGATACTTCCCCGCTGGTAGCAAGCCTGCTGCTCGAACTACGTGTCGATTGTCTCGGGTGTTCGATGAACAAGTTTTGCACGCTGGAAGAGCTTTGCAGCCAGTACGAGCTGGAATTAGAAAACATAATTTGCAAGGTTCAGGAAAGACTGAACATCCGTTCAAACTGAGCAAGCTGCCGCGTACAAATAGATTTAGCAACGTACAAGAGCGCCTAAAGATAGTGCACACCCGATTGAACAGCGGTGTGCACTATCTTTTTGGGTTTCGTTATGAAGTTTTGGTTCTCTCGCCTTTGCCGTGGGAGGGAGCCGGATTACGTACACATAGTAGGGACCGGAATAAAATTTTGAACATATTCAATTGATTCTAGAAAGAAATTATGGCATACTGGTCGAGTGCAATCGCGTTACAAATAAATCCTCCGATAGCATGAAACAAAAGAACTCATTCCATGACTCATACTTTTCACCAGATCAGCCCACACGTCCACTGGCTCTCCCCGGACTCAACCACAGACCGCCCCGTCTTGGGTGTGATCTCCGGAGCACGCGGCAGCCTGATCGTGGATGCGGGCAACTCGCCAGCCCATGCCCGGATCCTGCTGAAAGAAATCGAGCGCCACAAGTTGCCAGCTCCTGCTTATCTATTTCTTACCCACTGGCACTGGGATCACGTTTTCGGCGCGGCGCGATTCTCTTTGCCTACTTTCGCACATCATGAAACAGTCCGGATTGTGGAGCGCATGTCACAATTTGACTGGAGCAATGCTGCGCTCGACCAGCGTGTAAGGGACGGGCTGGAAATCGAGTTCTGCCGCGATATGCTGAAAGCCGAACTGCCTAACCGGGCTGGTTTGGTTATTCGCCCACCTGAGATCGCGATTAGCGGGCAGGTGAACGTTCACCTGGGAGATGTAACCTGCCAATTGATCCACGTGGGTGGCGACCATGCCCACGACTCGACGGTTGCATTTGTGCCAGAAGACAGGCTCATGTTCCTGGGTGACTGCATTTACGATGACCTCCATCACGGCCCGCGCCGGGTGACAACCCAAAAGCTGCTGCCGCTTTATGAACGTTTGCTTGCCTACGACGCGGACTGCTACCTGCCCTCTCATCACAGCGAGCCAATAACACATCAGGCCCTGGCAGAAGAATGTGCTTTGTTGACAAAGATCAGCCAGACTGTTGAGCGCCTCGGTGACAACCGGGAATCTATTCTAGCCGCGTTACCACAGGCGCTCGGAGGCCCGCTGGAAACTGACCATATCGAGATCGCAGACGCCTTCCTGGCGGGTTTGCGCCTCCCGGAAGTGGAAAGCGTTTTATAATCTGACGTTCTGAAGAGACCTGGCAGGTTTTTAAAACCTGTCAGGTCTTTATTATTCCTCCATAATAGTGATACTCTCGATCGCATCTCCCGTAAAAGTGGGGTTTTGGTTGGGGTCACGTAAGCGGATGTCGGTGGTCACCTCCATGCCTTCGATCACCTGTCCAAAGATGGTGTAGTCGCCGTTCAAATACTCCTGCGGCCCATATGTGACGAAGAACTGGCTGCCGTTGGTATCGCGCCCGGCATTGGCCATCGCCACCACGCCGGCTTTATCGAAGGTCAGGTCGCTGTCCTCGTTCTGGAACTGGTACCCCGGGCCGCCTCCGCCTGTGCCGGTCGGGTCGCCGCCCTGGGCCATGAAATTGGGCAGCACCCGGTGGAAGGTAGTGCCATCAAAATAACCTTCGCGCGCCAGGAAGACAAAGCTATTGACGGTAATGGGGGCTTTATCCGGGTAAAGCTGGATGACGAACTCCCCTCCTTTGGCCATCTTAACCGTTGCATAATATTCTTTGTTTTTATCGATCGTCATCGGTGGTGGCGCAGCGTACTGCATGGCCGTCACCGTCGGAGCGTCACCGGCTTCCTCGCCACCCGTCCCCCTGGGGATAGACAAGCGCGCGACCACGACCACCACCAGCAGGATCACACCGACGGCTACATACTGCAGGCTGTTCTTTCTTCGTACAGCGCGTTTTTTATTCGCTCTCGTTGCTCTTACACTGTTTCTTCGCGACATTCCAACTCCTTTTATAGCTTTATTGACGTAAGCACTCAAATAGCATAGTTTAGCCGTAGAGCGACATTTATTTCGCATACCAAAAGACGACATACATGTCGCGCTACATTTGTACTCACTTGATAGCCATCATTTCCAGATTATAAATCAAGGATGTTACAATCAGCCATCACACCAGGAGTCTTTATGAAATCATCCCGCCTGCGCGGCCGCTACATCCGCATCCTGACATTCTTCGGGGGGGTTATTGCCCGCTTTATCCTCTGGGAAATCATCATTCGCTATCTCGGACTACGTGGTTGGATCCAACGAACACGAAAAGAGCGTTTCCGGCGCGAGGCCGTCCGCTTCCGGGCATTGGCGGTCCGCATGGGCGGGGTCATGATCAAGGTCGGCCAGTTCCTGTCCTCCCGGCTGGACGTCCTGCCGCCGGAGGTGACGGATGAACTGGCTAATCTACAGGATGAGGTCCCGGCGGAGGATTTCGAAGCCATCCGCGCGCTGGCTGAAGACGAGTTGAACGCCTCCCTAACGAAAACATTTGCCAGCTTCGACCCGGAACCGCTGGCAGCCGCCTCCCTCGGGCAGGTGCACCGGGCCAGATTAAGACCTGCCCTGGGTGATGTCGATGGGGCCGGGGATGATCCGGGCTTCAGCAATGTGGTCGTCAAAGTCCAGCGGCCGGACATCGCCTCGCTCGTGGAAGTGGACCTGTCTGCGCTCCGCAGGGTTGGCTCCTGGCTGATGCGTTACCGCCCCATCCGCGAACATGCGGATGTCCCTGGCCTGTTGAAAGAATTCTCGGCCACCCTGTACGAAGAAATCGATTATTTCAAGGAAGCCGACAACGCTGAAATCTTTTACCAGAATTTCGAAGACAACCCGAATGTGCACGTACCGCGCGTGGTGCGTTCCTTGAGCACCCGCCGCGTGCTGACGTTGGAAGATGTATACGCGATCAAGATCACGGACTACGACGAGATTACCGCCGCCGGGATCGACCGGGGCGATGTGGCGGAACGCTTGCTGGAAACATACCTGCAACAGATCTTCGAAGACGGCTTCGTCCACGCTGACCCGCATCCGGGCAATTTATTCGTCACCCCGCTGCCGTCAAAAGACGGGGAACCTGTGAAGTGGCAGCTTACTTTCGTGGATTTTGGCATGGTCGCGCGCGTGCCTGACACCATAAAAAGTAGCCTGCGTGAAATGGTCATCGCGGTGGGTACGCGCGATACTTCACGGTTGATAAAGGCCTACCAGATGCTGGATATGCTACTGCCCGGCGCGGACCTGAAGCTGATCGAGCAGGCCGAGGCGCAGGTCTTTGAGCGCTTCTGGGGCATGTCCATGAAAGAACTGCGCAATATCGACCCAAAGGAAATCCGCCAGTTTGCGCACCAGTACCGCGACCTGATGTTGAGCATGCCTTTCCAGGTGCCACAGAATTTGATCTACCTTGCGCGCACGGTTGCGATCCTTTCGGGCATGTGTACCGGCCTTAACCCGGATTTCAACATATGGCAGCAACTGGAGCCGTTTGCGCGAAAATTGGTTGAAGAAGAAACATCCTCCGGGCTGGACTTTTGGCTGGACGAATTAGGCGAAATGCTGCAAACCCTGCTGGCACTGCCAGGCCAGGCCAGCCGCGTGCTGGCGCAGGCTGAGGGCAGCGGGCTGCTGGTACAGGCGCCTCAAGTCAGCCGCGAGATGCATTCGCTAACCCGCTCAGTAGACAGGTTGACCGGGGGTCTCGTCTTCGCCGCTCTGCTGATTGGCGGAGTGATGCTGGTTAACGCCGGGAATAGCCTCTTTGGCAGCGGGTTGCTGGGCGTGTCCGGGTTGGCAATGCTATGGATCTTGTTTGGCAATAAGGGGAACTAATAGTGTCATCGCGGGCCATCGGGCAAACACCCGCGGCTCACAATGACACTATTCACTAAAGATTATTTTTTTACTTAAAATACGATTACGCGCTCTTCTCATCCGTGCGCTGGATAGCAGCATCCAACATACTGCGCCAGGCTAGCAACATTTCGCGCCGAGCACTCCTGCGGTGCTCAAGGAAACCCACAGGCAAGAGCGTTTCCAGGCCCTTGCGCATCTCTTCGCGAGCTGCGCGAAAATGCTGGCGTGCTTCTTCAGGAAAACGGTCCTCGTATTTCTTTTGGCGGGCGGTTTTCTCATCCATGGCTAACTCCTTTTGTATATGCACATTATAGCATGCCAGGGGCTAAGGTTCATCTGTCTCAGTGGCCGTTGGCGCTGAGGTTGCGGCAGCTCCGGTTGAAGTGGGCGCTGCTGCGCCTCCACCGCTAATATTGACTTCTACATAAACCTGGTCCCCAAAGAAGCTGCCATTGGCGTCGGATAATCGCCAGTAGCCGGTCACTTTGCCGCTCTTATTCGTAGGAGCGACCATTGGAACTGAAAACTCGTATTGACGTCCCGCCTCTATTCTCTGGTTCAAAGTCACAGCCGTACCGCCCAGCGCATCCCCACTGACCACGTTAAATGTGAATCCTGACTCCCAGGCACAGGTGCCGGTGTTCGAAACCTGCCAGGTTTTGGTGAATGACTGGCCGGGTGTCACCTGGGTTCCATCCGGGATGGTCACATCCCTCACAAATGCTAACCCGTAACAGGCAGAGGATGCCCCGCCTCCGATAACTGCGGGTGTGGTCCCAATCGCTGCCGGCGAGCCAATAGTCGGTGCGGAGAACGTTACCGCCGGTGTCGGCGATTCGGTCGGTGATGGCGTGGCGGTAGGATTTGCCAGGGCCGTCTGGGTCAACTGCGCCTGATATGTTAATACTGCCTGCGTTTGGATCAACTCTACACTCATGGTCGGTGTTGCATCAGCGTCGCTGCCACCACAGGCGCTCATAACGAGTGCTATAAGCAAGGTCAGCACAATGACTAGTTTCTTTTTTTGCATGCTCAAATCTCCTTTTGTTCTTGATCGAGTACCCGATCGGTCCAAGATTAGCGGGCAAGTATAAAGCATATCTTCAAAGATGGTTGCCCAAATTTTAGTTGTCCGGGTACGAACAAGATGATTATTCTAACCGAATTTGCCAAACGTTTAATCTTACGACTATCCTACGACTGTCCTATTGTAGATTAAGGGGGGATTAAAGCAAAACCAGAAACAAACAATTTTGGAAACGATCGCTTCTATCTGTCCCTGCCTGCTACCGATTTCATGGACGACCGATGCCAATCCTTTTGCCCTCTTACATAAGGCTTTCATAAAGTCCGGATTATGTCATCCTGAGGGAGCGTTCGTCCCTGGCACCGCCCGCCTGGGCAGGTGTGCGACCGAAGGATCTCGCGCACTTCACTTGAGATGCTTCGCGGAGTTTGTCCTGCCGTCTCGCACCGTCGTGCTCGCGGCACGAACGGTGAGCCTGCCGAAGGGCTCAGCATGACATTATTTCGATTTATTGACGTGTAGATATCGACTTTAAGAAAACCCTGCCCTCTTACATGCCACCTCTTGACAAGCCCAACAAAGCCTTGTATATTATAACAATTATTCAGTATTTTGAATAATACAAATAATTCAATCTAAGATCATTAAAGAGAGAAAATGAACGCAATCGAAGTTAAAAATCTACGACGAGTCTACCGGGCCCGCATTGGCGTGATCAAGCGCTCGATCAAGGAAGTCATAGCAGTTGAGGATATTTCCTTCGTTATCAAGTCTGGGGAACTCTTCGGCTTGCTGGGCCCTAACGGTGCCGGGAAAACTACTACGGTCAAGATGCTGGCTACCCTGTTGATCCCCACCAAAGGGACTGCGACCATCCTGGGGTATGATGTGGTCAAGGACGCTAACGAAGTCCGCAAGCATATCGGTTTTATCTTCGGCGGCGAGCGCGGACTCTATTGGCGGCTTTCCGGGATCGACAACCTGCGTTATTTCGCCAGTCTGTACAGCGTGGAACCCGAGGTTTCGAAGAAACGCATCCCATACCTGCTCGAGATGGTTGGCCTGAAGGACCGCGGCAACGAGCGCGTGGAAGGCTACTCGCGCGGTATGAAACAGCGCCTGCACGTGGCCCGCACCCTGTTGCACGACCCGGAAATCCTGTTCCTGGACGAGCCTACCATCGGTCTCGACCCGGT
Source organism: Anaerolineales bacterium (assembly GCA_011389535.1). Taxonomy (GTDB): domain Bacteria; phylum Chloroflexota; class Anaerolineae; order Anaerolineales; family Villigracilaceae; genus JAABUE01. Next base: position 815 of record JAABUE010000074.1, on the reverse strand, counting down.
CGGCGCGCGGGACTTCCGCCAGGTAATCCGCGATCTTCAGTCTGAGAAGAAGACCATCCTCTTGACCACGCACTACATGTTCGAAGCGGACTCGCTCTGCCAGCGGGTCGCGGTGATCGACAAAGGGATAATCGTTGCGATGGACTCGCCCTCTGAGCTCAAGAAGCACGTCGCTGACCTGTCGGTGATCGAAATAGAAACCTTCGGCACATCCGCTGAGGTTGTCGAACGCCTGCGCGCCCTGTCCTTCGTGGACGCGCTCCACGTCCAGGAGCAGGACCAGCGCCAGATGCTGCTGGTCCAAACCGCTCGCGGGGCGGAAGCGGTTCCGGATATTATGGCCTCGTTGAATGGTCAGCGCATCGGGCGGGTTATTGTCCGTGAACCAACCCTGGAAGACGCCTACGTCCGGTTGGTAGGAGGGCACGCATGAACTTCAAGAACATCTTCAGATACTGGCGCACCATGTTGACAGTGGCCGAAGTCACCCTGCGCCACCAGATGAACGATAGTTTTATCCTGTTTGCGATCCTGATCCAACCGGTGATCATCGCCGTACTGGCAATGTTCATGCTTAGAGATACCGCTGCGAATGCCGCCATGTTTGTGGTAGTGGGCAGCGGCCTGACCGGCCTGTGGAGCAGCCTGCTATTCATCTCCGGCAACAGCATTAATGCAGAGCGCTGGCAGGGGACGCTGGAGTCGCTGGTGGGCGTGCCCACACCCTTCGATGTGATAGTCTTCGGCAAGAACCTGGCCAACGTGGTTCAGTCGCTGCTCTCGATGATCGTGGCTTACCTGCTGGCAGCACTGTT
>JAABUE010000073.1 GCA_011389535.1 Anaerolineales bacterium | reverse complement strand
CAGACTGGCGTGGGCCATACGTATTAAAAGGGCGGATGGTGACAACCGGGAGATCGAACGCTCGATAAAAACTTTCTGCAACTTTATCAGCGCCAATCTTACTAGCGGAATACGGCGATTGTCCCTGCAGGGGATGGTTCTCATCTATAGGCACATATTGGGCCGTACCATACACTTCGCTGGTGGATGTATGCACTATTCGCCGTACCCCCAGGTCACGGGCTGCCATCAATATATTCAACGTTCCCATTACGTTCGTGTCTATCACCTCGCGAGGATGCAAATAAGAATAAGGGATGGCAATCAATGCGCCCAGGTGGAAGACTGTATCCACGCCTTTCACGGCCGCGCGAATTGCTTCGCTGTCGCGCAGATCCCCTGCTATCACCTCAAGCTGCGAAAAAACTTCTTCCGGCAGCAAGCGCAATAAACCTGCGTTGCCACGCGAGTTGTAGCGAACAAACGCCCGCACCTTTGCTCCACAGGCGACCAATTGCTCCACAAGGTGGCTGGCTATAAAACCGCCAGCGCCTGTCACTAAAACCTGTTTTTCATTTAACATTTTAACCCTCCATCTCTTATTTTAATACGGCTATACCGTCTTATGGATTCAAAAATATTTGTTCGTATTGTTCGGCGATTTGCGCGATATCAAAACGGGTTGCTTTTTCAAGGCTGGCTTCTCGAAATTGGATCAGGTGGGCTTTGTTTGAAAGCAGATGCCTTAACGCGCTGGAAAATCCGGATGGATCTGCAAGTTCCACCAGACAACCGTTTTCCCCGTCATCAACAAGATCCACAAAGCCACCGATCTTGCTAACGACGATTGCCAGCCCTTTGGCCAACGCTTGCACGCCGACGACCGGCAGGCCCTCGGAAAGCGAAGGCATGAATAGGATATCGCTTTTGTCAAACCAGGCCAGTACTTCTTCAGGGGTTACCCAACCCGTTAGAATGAAGCGCTCCTGTATTCCGCGCTCAACAATTGCCTTCCTGACATCAGGCATCAAAGGCCCATCCCCGATCATCACGCACTGCCAGGGCAAATCCTTCAACTCACCCAGGGTGCGCACAATTTGGAGGGAGTTTTTCTGTTCCATGAAACGACCAGCGAAGACGATCCGTGCCGGGTCGTGGATCTGGATGCCCGCCGGCCTCAATTGGGCTAATTCCACTCCATTGGGAATAACCTTGATCTCGCGCCTGTAATGCTTGAGTGCCAGTTGCCTGGTAAATTCACTAACAGCCACCACACGATTGGCATCCCGCCAGATGGAATGGGTGAACGGCATAACCCACCTGAACCAAATGCTTGTTTTCTCTGGCACGCCGCCGGGCACATCACCCAGGTGGACGGTCATCACATAGGGGACGCCTGTTAACTTTGAGAGCGCCCAGGCCAGCGCCCCTCCCGGGACAGCAAAATGAACGTGGATCACGTCTGGCTGCCACCGTTTAATTAAGCGGTAGCCAGCCCAAAGCCCGGAAAGAAAGAAGCCGCTCAGTGCCACGAGATCGGCGCGGAAGGCTTCCCGTCGCAATGATAGGACGCGCAGGATATGGATCCCATCTACGGTTTCCTCTTTTGAAAGCCCTTTTAGATGAGCGGTCAGGACAGTTATTTCATGCCCCCGCCTGACCAATCTTGAACATATCTCCTGCGCTGCCCGTCCACCTCCGCCGCCAACCGGTGGAAATTCGTGGATAAGCACCAGAATTTTCATTTTTCAGGATTCATTTCGGGAAGGTTGACTGTCTTTCGGATGCTGTATGTCGGTTTGCGCTGGGATTCATAATACGTGCGCACCAACAACTCAGCAATCAAACCCATCAACACAGATTGAAAACCCATGATCAGCAACATGATCGCCAATGGGAAAATTGGCGACATCAGAATAGAGATATCTGTAAGCAGACGTCGTACTCCAAGGTAGAGGAGCATCACGCTGCTACCGAACACCAGGGCCAGGCCAGCGCCTCCAAACAGATAGATGGGCTTGGAAGAGTAGCTGACCAGGAACTTAACCGTGAACAGGTCAAGGATCACTTTAATGGTTCTTTCCAACCCATATTTCGTTTTACCGAATTTTCTGGGCCGGTGATTGACTTGGACTTCCGTAATCTTGGCACCCAACGCGTGCGCAAAAACCGGGATAAAACGATGCATCTCGCCGTATATGCGGAAACCTTCTAACGCATCCCTGCGGTAAGCTTTGAGGGTACAGCCATAATCATGCAGGGGCACACCCGTGACGCGTGAAATGAGCATGTTTGCCAGGTTTGATGGCAGGGTGCGTGTAAGATATTTGTCCTGTCGTCTCTTACGCCAACCGCTGACCAGATCGTAGCCCTCATCCAGTTTTTCGAGCAGCATGGGGATGTCGGCAGGATCGTTCTGCAAATCAGCATCAAGTAAGACAATAATCTCACCGCTGGCTTTGTCCAGCCCGGCAGTAATAGCGGCTGTTTGCCCGAAATTACGGCGAAGGGAAATTATCCGCAAATGATCCGGGGATTTTTCGGCCAGTTCGGTCAGCACCTGTAAACTGCTGTCCTCGCTGCCATCATCTACCAGCAGTACTTCCCAGGTACAGGTTACGGGAGCAAGCGCAGTATGAATCGCATCGATCAGCAGGGGCAGGTTTTTTTCTTCATTGTAAACCGGAATAATGAGGGATAGGTTCGGCATAGTTTTCTACCGTACTTTGGATGATAAGCGCTCCATATCAGCTTCCACCATCTTGGTCACCAAATCTTTAAAGTTGAAAGCAGGTTCCCAACCCAACACAGAACGGGCCTTTGACGGATCCGAGATGAGCAAATCCACTTCAGCAGGCCGGTAGAAACGCTCGTCCTGGATTACATACTCATTGTAATCAAGTCCAAGATGCCCGAAAGCAATCTCACAGAACTCACGCACGGAATGCGTCTCGCCGGTTCCAACCACAAAGTTGTCGGAAAGATCCTGCTGCAACATCAGCCACATGGCCTCCACGTAGTCGCCCGCAAAACCCCAGTCACGGCGGGCTTCCAGGTTACCCAGGCGCAATTCCTTCTGCATCCCCAGTTTGATGCGCGCCACGCCGTCCGTGATCTTGCGGGTCACAAACTCCAGCCCACGGCGCGGGCTTTCGTGGTTGAACAGGATACCAGACGTGGCAAACATATTGAATGATTCCCGATAATTGACCGTGATCCAATGCCCGTATAGTTTCGCCACCCCATACGGACTGCGTGGATAAAACGGCGTTGTCTCTTTCTGAGGGACTTCGACCACTTTACCAAACATCTCGCTGGATGATGCCTGATAAAACCGGATTTTCGGATTGACAAACCGGATAGCTTCCAAAATACGCGTTACACCCAGGGCGGTAACATCACCGGTCAGCGCGGGTTGACTCCAGGAAGTGGGCACAAAGGATTGTGCAGCAAGATTGTAAATCTCGGTCGGATCGTATTCTTCCAGCAAAGCCAATAGCGAACCCTGGTCTTGTAAATCTCCCTGGACTACTGTAATATTGTCCAGCAGATGTTCGATACGTTCGTTGGTTACAGTGCTGGACCGGCGTGCCACCCCGACGACCTCGTAGCCTTTGGATAGAAGCAACTCGGCAAGGTATGAACCGTCTTGTCCAGTAATTCCTGTGATGAGAGCAGTGGGCATTTCTTCTCCTAAATCAAAATTCAACCGTTGAATTATAAACCTTACACAGATGGCGTCAAGCGGCTGGTTTCCTCCGCTGATGGCGGTCCCATACCTCGCCGCCCACCAGGACGATGAGGCTGCACCCGATGATCAGGCCAACCATCCATCCAAACGGGATCTGACCGCCGATCAGGAAATAGCGGCTCAGGTACCATTGCGTGAAAAAGGCCAGGAAAATACCTTCTATCAGAAAGATGCGCACCAGCCAGGAATCGGACCTTAAACGGAAGCGTGTCAGGGCGTAGCCGGCAGCGAGAGCCTGCCAAAGCAGCAGGATCGCCCGGTAGCGCGGATTGTCCCACTGGTCGCCGCCGCCGCGCAGGGCGGTCAGGATGATCCACAGCCATGAAATGACCGTGATCCAGGACCACAGGCGTCGTTCGCGCCGGTCTTCGTTCTTCCAGGCAGCGATGAAGGCATACAGCAGCAAAGGCCAGAACAGGTACCAGCCGAGCGAACGGGCAATCCCGATAATGTGCCAGGTTAGCGTAGTGGGTTCGATGAAGGCCGCCGGCAACACCGGCTGAAAAATGCCATACACCACCACAAAGGGCAGGCGCAGCCATTCCGGCATTTCGTCGAAAAGCTTTTGCACCCAGCCGGACCCGCGCTCCAGTTGGTATACATCCCACTTAACGGCTTCGCGGAACCAGCCGCTGAGAACACCCAGCGGGCCACCCCCAAAGGCGCCCTGACGGTTGAGGGCTAAGGTCAACAGGGCTAACCCCGCCAGGAAGACCAGCAACACAAGGAAAAGTGAGAGCCAGGAAAGGCGTCCGTGCTCCCGCGCCACCCACCACCAGCCCCCAAAAATTACCAGCGTGACCAGCGCCACGACTGGCGAAACCAGCAACATGCCAAGCAGGCCGAGGCCAAGCCATATCATTCCTGAGGGGGACAAGAAAGCTCGGCGGGAATGGTTGAATTGCCAGTCTACAAAACCCCATAAGGCCATGGCGCTCAACGTGATCAGATAGGGCTCCCGCATGGCCGCGCTGCCCAGCAACAAGCTTTCAGGGTACAACGCCAGGATCCAGCCCGCTGCCAGCGCCACCTGCCCCCCAAACGCCAGCCGCGCTGCGCGCCAGAAGAAGGGGATGCCCAACGCCGCAACAAGCGCTGATAGCAGGATCAGCAAGATTACGCGGTGGGCATCCGATGAAAGTGTCCGGTACGCCAGCGAAGTAAAGGCCAGCAGGCCGCCGTACTGGTCGGTGTGATAGGTCTTGTTGAATGCCGAGAGAATGGGATCGCCGGACTGCGCCAGCTCCCAGGCCTGGTCGTCGCGGCGGTGGGCATCGGTGAAGATAAATCCGGCGCGGTCATCGGCATCCTCGTGGCCGTCTATAGGCAAAACAAGGTAAACTCCAACCCCAGTAACAAGGCGCAGAGCGAAGGCCAGCGCGATCATCCAGGCCAGCGTCCGCCCGCCGCCAGCCCAACGATGGAGAAGCGCGTAAAGCCAAAAAGATAGAAGTAAAAGGAAAGAGAAAGCCAGCCAGCCAACCAGCCGATTGCCCGGTTGTAAGAACGATAAAACTGCCCCCACAGAAAGGCTGACAGGCAACATCCAGAGTAAGTGACAAGACATAGGTGCTTATTTACTACCAAGCCACATTTTTTTTCTTTGTGGCTTCGTGTCTATGAGACTTTAAGTTGTGTTCCAAACCCCTCCAGCGCACGTTCGGCGCGTGCGGTCCAAGTATACCCGCCAACATCCTTTCGCGCCTGCGCGCCCAGAGCCCGTCTGCGCGGTTCGTCACTGAGAAGTTCACGCAAATTACGCTCCCAAGAATCCACATCACCCGGCTCGCAAAAAACGGCATTGCCTTCGTTCAGCACTTCATGGATCACAGGCAAGTCTGCGCTCAGGATCGCGCGCCCGGCTGCCATATAGTCGAACATCTTCATCGGGTTGATCACTTCCGCTATGTCCTGCCCGCTGGAGGCCGAGATCGAACGGCCATAAGGCATCAACAGCACGTCAGCGGCGGCCTGGTAGAGCGGCAGGCGGCTGTTTTCCACGAAGCCGGTCATGGTCACGTTCGTTGCGCCTGCGCTCGCCAGTTGGTCGCGCCAGTAGCCAACCTCGTCCGGCGTGCCGCCCACCCACAAGAACTGAACGTCCGGCATCCGGGTAGCCAGCTCGAACAACAAATCCGCGCCCCGCCCGGGGTAGATGTGACCGCTGAAACCTACGGTCGGCTTTTCCTGGAGACCAAGCTGACGACGGGCTTCCTCCGCGCCAGGCAGGGACTCATACTGGGCCAGGTCCACGCCATTGGGCGCGATCTGGACCTCATCATCTGAGAACCGCAGGCCCGCCACTCTTTCGATAGCATTTTTAAGCGGACGGGTGGTCACCAGCATCCGCTTCCGTGGCGACGAGCGCCAGAAGCGGCGCATCAGCCACGGGCCGAGACGGCCGGTCACTTCAGCGTGCACCTCCAGGATAACCGGCCAGCCGGTCCAGGTCGCTACGACGGCCGGGTTAAGCAGCCAGGTATAGATCATATCCGCTTTGAATTTGCGTGCCGCAAGAATCGAATGAAAGGTGAAATCGTAGCGCTTTAGCGTTGGGATAGATGGCAGCCACTCGATTGGAAACGTAGTGAATAACCCGTAATGGGTGAGCAAGCTATCCCAAGAAGCTGGCTCCGTTTCACGAGGCGCGAACAATCGGGTTTCATGTCCCAATTGCGCCAGCGCCTGGCAGACCTTCATCGCCTGGATGGAGTTGGCTGTGAGAGAAGGAATGCGGGAATTTGTAATGACAGCGATCTTCATGTCACCTGTTCACCCGGAAGTGCATTGTTCGCTCGTACATGTATCTCTTTCAGGCCGCGTAAGACCATGATACCCACCGAAGCGATATAGTAATACGAAAGCAACGCCCCAGCGGCCAGGATGCCATAGCGCGGGACCAACCAAAAGGCGAGCGCGACTTTAACCATGCCCGCAACCAACGTGACCCAGATTGGGAACTCAGGCAAGCCCAGTGAGAGCAGGAGCGGACGGTTCCAGAAGAGGGTATAGTTAAATGCAAGGCCCACAAATAAGACAAGCAGGGCAGGATAAGCGGCGGTGAATTCCTCACCACGTCCATAAACGGTCAATATCAAACGTCCAAACAAGATCAAGCCCAATCCAATTGCCAGGTTGATTGCGAAAGCAAGGGTGGTTACTTTACGCAAGAAATTAAGCAGAGAAGGCCAGGCCCTTTTAACAACAAGGCGATTAAGCTCAGGATAGACGGTTGCGATCAAGGGATCCACCACAACCGACAGCAAGCCAACCAGTATATAAGCAACTCTGTAATAGCCGGCTGCCGTCGCGGACAGGAAAAAACCCACCCACAGGATCTCGCTCTCGCGGAAAATTTTAATGATGGTGGCACTGATATTGGAACTGATCGCAAAGTGGATGATACTACGGTAAGGTGATATGCTTTTAAACGAAGCCTTCCACCAACCTACACCAAGGATACGCTTCAACTGAATTTGCGCAAAGACAAAGACACCTAACCCTAAGATCATCTTGCTTAGCAAATGAGCCAGCAAGACCACCGTCACGCCGCCATTCCAGATGAATGCGGACAAAATTATCGATACGCCCACAATGCTCTGGATCAGATTAATTGTGCCCAAAAATTTGATCTTATCGGTGATTTGCAAAACGCCAATCGAGGTTTCATAGTTGAAGTTTGCCAACAGGCCTACTGCGAAGAAGCTGAACATCCAGGCTGTATTCGGGATCTTGGAAATATACTGGGAGGCCAATCCGGATGTGAGAAGGACGAGAACAAAAGCCAATAAGGAAACAATTGCCTCCGTCAGTCCCGCTGCTTTAATTAATGCCGAGGCTTTCCCTTTTTCATCCCGCTCTACATATTCGCCTCCATACCGTACCACCAGTTCCCCCATGCGAAAAGATAGCAGGCTGTTCACGGTGGAAGCATAACCCATCACCAGCCCCACCAGGCCAAAGCCGGCCGCACCCAACAGGCGAGCTGTCAGGATTCCCATCAGAAAGCTCAACGCCAGGCTCAGACTGTTGTTGCTGAACAAGTGCGCGCTGTTACGGACAACCTTGCTCAACAGTGGATCCTCTTGCAATGCGGTGATGTATTTTGAAAGCGGCATGAGAACTGAAGGCTTACGGGGTCAGCACATCCTTGGCCCAATCACGCTCGTCAAGATACCATTTGTAGAGACGCTCCACGCCTTCGTGCAAACCTACTTGCGGTTCCCAACCTAGCATATCACCCGCCTTACGCACGTCCGCCCAGTTGGAGCGCATATCGGCCTGAACAGCCGGTCCGTACTCGACAACGGCTTTTTTGCCGACCACGTCTTCGACCAGCGCGATCAGGTTGTTGATGGTGATGACTTCGTGACCGCCCAGGTTGATGATCTCGTATCCAAGCGGATTGAGCGCCTGGATCGTGCCGCGCACAATATCATCCAGATACGTGAAACCGCGCGACTGCTCCCCGTCGCCGTAGACCTGTACCGGGCGGCCCTCACTGATCCACTGCGTGAAACGGAAGAGCGCCAGGTCAGGCCGCCCAGCCGGGCCATAAACGGTGAAATAACGCACCACGCTGACATCAATATCGTGGAGATAATGATAGGCATGGGCCAGAGCTTCAGCGCCTTTTTTGCTGGCTGCGTACGGCTGGAGCGGAGCGTCGCTGGAAGCTGTCTCCGGCGTGGGATAAGGCGGGTCCGCGCCATAGATGCTGGATGTGGATGCCAGCAGGAACTTCTTCGTCCCGGTCTGGCGGCAGAGTTCCAGCATGTTCAACGTCCCAGTGACGTTGGACTCGAAATAAATCCAGGGGTTGCTGACGCTGGCACGCACTCCCGCCCGCGCCGCCAGGTTGATGACAGCCTCGAACCTGTCGTTTTTGAATTGCTCAATGACCGACTTTTCAGAGATATCCAGCTTGTGGAAGGTGAAACCAGATATAGCCTGCAACTTGCGCAGGCGGTACTCTTTCATGCGGACGTCGTAGGCATCGTTCATATTATCAACACCTACAACCGTGTGCCCGTCTTTGATCAGAAATTCAGCCACGCGCGAGGCAATAAACCCGGCGGCTCCAGTAACAAAATAGTTGCCCATAAAAATTCCTTGATACGAAAGCCTTGCAAAAGCCAATCAGCCGTTGCAAGGCTTAAGTTCTAAAGTCTTTCCACCTTCGGATTCTCTCTGGCTAATTTTCCAAGCGCATTGCGCGCATCAAAGACAAAGCTGGCTGCATCCAGGATGGCTTTATAGTCGTACTCCGTATGATTTGTGACAATCACCACCGCATCCGACTCTCTGACCGCCTGCATCATATCTGGTACGCTGTCCATTTCCCAGCCATCGTATTCGTGATGAATGTGAGGGATATACGGGTCATGATACTCAACCAGCGCGCCTTTGTTTTGCAACAACCCGATCACATCCAACGTCGGGGATTCACGCACATCGTTGATATCGGGCTTGTAGGCAGCCCCCAACACCAGCACTTTCGAACCTTTGAGGGTTTTGCTGCGGTCGTTCATCGCTTCCAGCACCCGGCTGACGACGTAACGTGGCATATTGGTGTTGATCTCGGATGCCAGGTCAATGAACCGGGCGTTGTAGTTCAACGCCTTCATCTTCCACGAGAGATACAGGGGATCGATCGGGATGCAGTGACCACCCAACCCCGGCCCCGGGGTGAATTTCATGAAACCAAAGGGTTTAGAGGCCGCCGCTTCGATGACTTCCCACACGTCCACGCCCAGGCGCTCACACATGATCGCCAGCTCGTTGACCATGCCGATATTGATCATGCGAAACGTGTTTTCGAGCAGCTTCGCCATCTCAGCCGCTTCTGCCGAGCTGACCGGGAAAATGGTTTCGATTGCGCCGCAATACCAGGCTTGGGCAACTTCGGAACAGGCTTCGGTAATCCCGCCGATGACCTTGGGTGTATTGATGGTGGTCCAGTCCTCCCGTCCGGGATCGACCCGCTCAGGTGAGAAAGCCACGAAGACGTCTTCACCGACTTTCAGCCCGCTTTGTTCCGTCAGCAGCGGGAGCAGGACCTCCCGCGTCGTGCCGGGATAGGTGGTCGACTCCAGCACAATTACCATATCCTTGTGGATATACTTTGCCAGTTCCTCAGTGGCAGACAAGATATAGGACATATCCGGGTCGCCGGTCTTGCGCAGCGGCGTCGGCACGCAAATGCTGACAGCATCCATTTCTTTCAGCACCGAGAAATCGGCAGTAGCGGTTAAATTCCCAGATTTGACCAATGCTGCAACCGCCTCTGTTTTTACATCCGGGATGTAGGAAACGCCTTTGTTGAGCGAGTCCACCTTGCGGGTATCCGGGTCGATGCCGGTGACGTTGAATCCTGCTTCTCCGAACACGACCGCAAGCGGCAGGCCTACGTAGCCCAAACCCAGGATGGCAACGCGAGCTTTCTTGTCCTTCAAATCTTTGATGAGTGAATCTTTGGTTGTCATTCTTCCTCTATGGATAGATCGTTTTTAGTTTTTCCGTTATCCGCCTTCGCTCCAGTCCAAAAAACGAAAGATCGGCGCAAGCGGCAAACGTTTTAGCGTCATTAGAATTGCATCCTCGTTATTATCCTTGTAATAGCGCTCCCGGCGGCCAACTTCCTCAAAACCAAACTTTTGATACATCCTGCGCGCGGCCTCATTACTGGCCCGGACTTCTAAAAACGCAGTCCGCGCACCTTCCGCATAGGCATTATCCAACGCCTTTACCAATAATTGCTTCGCTATCCCCTGCCGCCTGAATTCAGGATGCGTAGCCAGGCTGGCGATGTGAGCTTCATCCACGATCATCCACAACACCAACATTCCAACTACCCGACCATCCGTTTCCACAACCCAACATCGCGCCGCCGGGTTATCGGTCACTTCGAAGCGGAAAGAGCGCTCAGGCCAGGGCAGAGTAAAAGATGAGACGTCGATCGCGTGCGCGGCTGGCACGTCTTCGACCGTCATCTTGCGGACGACCAGACTCATGACGGGATCGGATCTGCCAGGTGCAGGTAAATCGGCGCAAGCGAAGCCGCATCGTCCTGCGCCCCGGCCTGCCAGCGCTCCCAGGCCAGTTCCGCCAGGACGGCCGGCCGGCGGACACACGCGGCTGGAGACGGCAGCACCACGTTTACGCGTTTGCGTGCCAATCGCTGACGTTCATCCGCTGTCAGCTCGCCGCAGACGATGGTCGGTTTTTGGATGCTTTCGGCCAGTTCATCGGCTGTCGTCACCTGCGGGGACCCTTTAGATTGCCAGCCATTTTTACCGGCCTCGTACCAGCTTAAGGCAAGGCGGCCGCGCCCTGCCTGCAAAACGGCTGCCAGGGGCAGGTCACGCACTTCCTGCGCGGCAGCGACAATATCCAATGTAGGGATTCCAATAACAGGTAAATGCCGTGCCAGCGCCAGCCCCTTGACAAAAGCCAACCCGACCCGCAAACTGGTAAACGAACCCGGCCCCAACGCTACGCCCAACGCCTGGGTCGCATCGATCTTCAGGCCGGAGCGCGTGAACAGGTCAGCGACCGCGGGAGCCAATTCCACGGTGTGATAGTGACGGCTTCGCCAGACCAACTCGCCGATCACTTGCGCCCCATCGTAGAGCGACAGGCCCATCTGGTTGGTTGAAGTATCAACTGCCAAGAGCATCAATCGCCTCCAAAAAGATCGCGGCGTAATTCGGTCAGCAAATTGTCGTAGCGAGCGCCGGAGGCTTTGATCACCATCTGGCGGTTTTCCTCGGCCACGTATTCGAACGATATCCACATCCGATCCTCAGGCAGAATCGCCTGGACGCGCTCCGGCCATTCGACGAGTAAAGAGCCCTGGGCCAGCATTCCGTCTAGGTCCAGCTCGGCAGCCTCGGGCGCGGAGTCGAGGCGATAGGCGTCCATGTGAAATAGCTGTGCAGCATCGGGGCGTCTGTAAATGTTCACAATGATAAACGTCGGGCTGGAAACCGGGTCGAGCGAGCCCCAACCCTGGGCCAGACCCTGGGCGAGGGTGGTCTTGCCCGCGCCCAGGTCGCCCTGCAGGCAGATCACATCGCCGCGTTGAAGCAGATTCCCCAAACGCATGCCCACCCGCCGTGTCTGCTCGGGGCTGCGGCTGAAAAACTCCAGGGTGTGGGTATCTAAAATCGGCATGGGAGGGATTATACCCTTCACGGGTATGATATATCAGGCTGAAGGTCCGGAAAAACCGGTTGGATTCTACTCCATAATCAGTTGTTGGACTCAGCAACAGCTTTCGGTTAAGATTGCATGAACTTACTTCTCAGGAGGTAACATGCAAACATATCTTGAGCAATTCTGGGAAAATATCATCGCAGGTCTTCCAAATCTACTGACCGCGATCCTGATTTTTATAGCCAGCCTTTATCTGGGCAGACTCCTCAGCGGCTTATTGATAAACGTTCTAAAGGGAAGAAAAGCCGATCCAGAAGTGACGCGCCTGCTGGGACAGATCACCCGCTGGAGCATTATTGTTGCCGGTATTATTACGGCTTTACAGCGTTTCTTCGACGTAACCGCCTTCCTGGCCGGCCTGGGCATCCTCGGCTTTACTATCGGTTTTGCCCTTCAAAATATCATGCAGAATTTTGCTGCTGGGGTTATTTTACTGATCCAGCAGCCCTTCAATGTGGGCGATGCCATCGAAGTGAACGGCTACGGCGGTACGATCCTGAGCATCAATCTACGAACAACCGAAATGCGCACATTTGATGGGCTGATCGTGATCATCCCAAATGCGGACGTGCTATCGAACACGATCACAAACTACACCCGCGCAAAGCTGCGCCGGATAGAACTGCCCGTAAGCGTATCCTACGGGACTGATCCGACCAAGGTTCGAAACGTTATTTTGGAGGCCATTCAAAATGTTCCCGGCTTGGT
>JAABUE010000072.1 GCA_011389535.1 Anaerolineales bacterium | reverse complement strand
GGGTGCAGGCGCAGGTCTGTGGATAGAAGCGGGGATATCTGTCCCTGATGAAAACGTGACGATTGGGCCGAGGGTGGGTTTAAACACAGTGCCAGAGCCCTGGTTCTCAAAGCCCTGGCGCTTTCTGGTCAAAGGCTGGAAAATAGGGAGCAGAGACTAGGGAATAGAGACTAGTCCCCTGCTCTCTAATCTCTATTCTCCCGGAGGAAATATGGGTCTTTTGGATGGTAAGAACGCATTGGTTTTTGGTTTGGCAAACGAACGCTCGATCGCCTGGGGTATTACGCAGGCGCTGCACCGTGAGGGCGCAAGTATAGGCATCAGCTACGCGGGTGAGATGTTGAAACGGCGCGTCATGCCGCTGGCCGAAAAAATTGGCTGTACCTGGGTCGAAGAATGCGACGTAACCAAAGACGAAAATATTGACGCCGTTGCCAAAAAGGCTGCCGAAGATTTCGGGCAAATCGACGTGCTAGTACACTCGATCGCCTTTGCCGGCCGCGAGGAGCTGACCGGTCCGTTCTATAACACCACGCGCGAGGGCTTCAAGAACGCGATGGACATCAGCGTATACTCGTTTGTGGCGCTGGCGCGCGCGTTCCAGCCGATCTTGCGCCCGGGCGCATCCTTGATCTGTATGACCTACTATGGCTCGGTCAAAGTTGCGCCGCACTATAACGTCATGGGGGTGGCCAAGGCCGCGCTGGAAGCCACCACCCGCTACCTGGCCTACGACTTCGGCCCGCATGGGGTGCGCGTGAATGCCATTTCGGCAGGGCCGATCCGCACGCTGGCAGCAGCAGGCGTGGGCGGATTCCGCGATATGTACAAGCACTTTGCCGATATGTCCCCCATGCGCGAGAATATCACCATCGACGATGTGGGCAACGCGGCGATATTTCTGGCGTCTGACCTCTCGGCGCGCATCACCGGCGATGTGCTGTACGTGGATAGCGGGTTTAATATTGTAGGTGTGCAGATGGGGCCGAAGGAAGGCAGTGACCAGTGATCAGTAACCAGTAATCAGTGGTCAGTGATCCTTTGGGACGTTGGTAAGTACGGTAAACAGCCTTTTTCCGCGCGCATCAGCGTCCTTTTTGTTTCTACGGTACAATAAGCGCGTATGTTCAGACGAAATACTCCTCCCGCCGCGAATACATCCCAGCCTATCCAGGCTGTAGAGCGCATCACCTCAGTGCTGGGCTCCGGCCTGATCTGGCATGGCAGCATCAACGGTAGCGGCGGCGTGCGCATCGAGGGCGCTTTCGAAGGTGAGATCGCGCTGCGCGGCATGCTCGTCGTCGGCGAGACCGGGCGTGTCACCTGCGAGAACATCCGCGCGCAAACCGTCATCGTGGCCGGCGCTGTGCGGGGGAATATCACCACCACGAAACTCGAGATCCGCGCCAGTGGACGGGTGTGGGGCGACGTGGTGACCACGGCCTTCGTGACCGAGGATGGCGCCTTCCTGCGCGGTCAGATCCGGATGGAAGAAGCGGTCGAACTGGACCTCGAGCCTGCTCCCGAGACCACGCCCGCGGAGGCCGCCCTGGCCGAGTCTGCGACACAACCTGCTGAACCCGAGCCGCCTTCTAAGAACTCCAAACCTGCACCCAAAAAGTCGTCTCGCGCGACAAAGAATGCCACAAACTAAATCCGAACTCAGGGGGCCCATTCCACCCTATGAAATATACAGACTTGACCATCCAAACCCAACGTGCAGCCCCAAGGTTCTAAGCGCGGCATGAACGACGGGCACTACCCCCCTCCCAAACAGTTCGGTCTGTTGGTACATACAATCCTGATCCTTTTGATGTTTGGGCTTTCAGGCTGGGGCATCTGGAACCTGACATTTGCCGAGGTCGGTCCGAACTTCGTCATCTTTTTGCTGGACGCGCTTCTGGCGTTGGTGCCGCTGCCGCTGTTCCTCTACCGGGCCTATGCCTTGATGCGCGCCGATTATATATTGGACCGCGACAGCCTGGAATTGCGCTGGGGACTGCGCGACGAGGATATCCCGCTGACCGACATCGAGTGGCTGCGCCCCGCCACGGATCTGACTACGCCCCTGCGCCTGCCCTGGTTACCCATGCCAGGTGCCGTGCTTGGATTGCGCCGCCACCCGGACCTGGGCGTGGTCGAGTTTCTCGCATCGAGTTCCAAGAACCTTCTGCTGGTGGCTACCTCCAAACGCGTGTACGCCATTTCACCGACCAACGCGGCCAGGTTCGCGCAAACCTTCGCGCGGACGATCGAGATGGGCAGCCTGTTACCCGCTGAAGCGAAATCGGTTTATCCGTCCTTCCTTATTTCGCGCGCCTGGAGAAACCCGCTGGCTCGATTTCTGTGGCTGGCCGGGCTGTTCATGAACATCGGGCTGGCCGTCTGGGTGATGCTGACCATCCCCACCCTCAGCCAGGTGACGCTCGGCTTCGCCCCTTCTGGCGCGGCGCTGCCACCCTCCCCGGCGAGCCAGTTGATCCTGTTGCCGGTCATCAGTTCCTTTCTCTTCCTGGCCGGGCTCTTTTCTGGAATGTATTTTTACCGCTGGGCAACGCATCGCATCCTGGCGCTTGTTCTGTGGACTTCGAGCGCGCTGTCCGCTTTGTTGTTCTTGCTGGCGGTGTTGTTCATAATTTCGACACCGGTATAAACTTTTTCACTTCTGGTTTCGATACGGCGGCGTTGGTCGAGTAGACCGAAGGCAATATCGAGATCCGCCGCCTGCTCGACCGGTGAGTTCACAATGCAACTTATCCTCGGATCAATTCTCGCCACCATCATTGCTTATCTGGCCTTTCGCGCTGGCAGCCTGAACCGCAGCGGGGCATATGCTGCTTTTGTGGTAGGGACGGTTATCTTCGGGTTGGGCGGCTTAGAATGGGCGATCCTACTGCTGACGTTTTTCATCACCTCCAGCGCCTTGAGCCGCACATTCAAGAACCGCAAGCGTGAAGCCAGCGAGAAATATGCCAAGGGCGGGCGGCGCGATGCCGGTCAGGTATTCGGCAATGGCGGGATCGCAACCCTGTTCGCAGCGCTGCACTTCTTTTTCCCGGAAGCAGCCTGGCCCTGGCTGGGATTTGCGGCCTCGCTGGCGGCTGTCAATGCGGATACCTGGGCCACGGAGCTGGGCGTGCTTAACCCGTCTCCACCCAGATTGATCACTGACTTGCGCAAAAGCGTCGAGAAAGGGACATCGGGCGGCGTCTCGCCCGTCGGGACGCTGGCTTCTTTAGCGGGAGCCGGCCTGATCGGGCTGGAAGCGGCCTTGCTAAGTCCATCTGGGGTCAACCGGACATTTTTCGCGCTGGTTACCATCGCTGGCTTGCTCGGCGCGCTGTTTGACTCTCTCCTGGGGGCAACCGTACAGGCAATATACTATTGTCCAACTTGTCAAAAAGAGACCGAGCGCCATCCCACCCACAGCTGCGGCACGCGAACGACCCAAATCCGTGGCTGGGCATGGCTGGACAATGACTGGGTCAATTTTGCGTGCGGGGCGTTTGGGGTGGTAGCGATAACGGTTATGGTATATTTCCTTGGATAAGTACAATCAACCACGGAGACACAAAGTCACGGAGATTCTTTTCGGGGTTTCTCCGTGTCTCCATGGTGAAAATTTGAGGGATAGGCTCAAGAAAGATAATCAATTTTGGTATACAGAGATTTTCAGGAATTAAGTCGATGTTGCTTGAAACTCTAAAATCAAAAGCCGTTGAAAAAGGACTGCTCAAATCAAGTGAAGATGTAGATCTCGAGGGTGCTTATACCCTGGTGCGGGATATGCCCTACACGCGCGCAAGTTCCCGCGACCCTGAGACCATCATCCAGGAATGGCGCGGTACTTGTTCGGGAAAACATTACCTGTTAAAGCAACTTTTTGCCGAACTCGGCTATCCCTCGCGGTTGATCGCCTGTACAACCGTGGCACAAATCGACCCAAAAGATGTCAGGGGTAAACTGCGAAAGCTGCTCCAGCAGTCAGAGGGCCGGTTTGTGGACGTGCACAATTATCTGATCCTGGAACTGCCCGACGGTGAAATGATCGTCGACGCCACCTGGCCGCTCGCCACCATAGGCATGGGGACGGTTGTGAACGAACGTTTCGTATTAGGGGAGGATCAAAAGATTGCCTGTGACCCGATCAGGACCTGGGTAGTGCCTGAAAGTGGCGACTCACAGGAATTCAAAGATGAGATCCTGAAAGAGAGCTTTACTCCCGATGAACTCGCCCACCGGGATGAATTCATCCGGACGCTGGGGAAGATGACCAACAGCAAGTTTTGGCAATCTTTAGTTTGGCTGGAAAGGTTTTTGAAAGGCAAAGCGATGAAGTAACTCTAGGGTTCTAGATGGAAGTTGCTCCGGCTCACTTTTTCCGGAGCCAGTTAATAGCACCTGCGTTACCCCACCAAATGCGACACAACAATCCTGGCCCCGATCCCGATCAAAACCAGCCCGCCGAGCACCTCGACAGGCTTTCCGAATCTTCTCCCGACCCCGTTCCCTACTCGCAGGCCAATCAATGATAATGCCCCGGTTACCAGGCCGATGACCATCGCCGGCGTCCAGATGTCCACGTCCAGGAAGGCCAGGCTCAGGCCGATAGCCAACGCGTCGATGCTGACCGCGATAGAGAGCATGACCATCGTCCAGCCGCGGGATGGATCTTTTACGATTTCTTCACCGTACTTGCTCAAGCCCGAGCGGATCATGCGGATTCCCACGAAAGCCAGCAGCCCAAATGCCACCCAGTGGTCGAGATTATGTACCAGCGGCTCGATAGTCTTGCCAGACAGCCAGCCGATGATAGGCATGAGGGCCTGGAACAAACCGAAGTGAAAAGCGATGCGGAAGACCGGGCGCGGTCCTGGCTCGATCTTGAGGCCGGAGCACATGGATACGGCGAAGGCATCCATGGCCATGCTGAGGGCGATGAGGAAGGTTGCGGTGAGGGACATGGATCAGTGAGCAGTGATCAGTAATCAGTGGGTAAATTTAGGGGGTATAGAGTGGACTCGATTGCACAACCTGTAGAATTTCAGTCCATTTTGCATTTGTATCCGGGCCGGAATAGCGGGAAGCAAACTCAGATTGGGCCCGATCAGGCTGGCCCATGTAAAGGTAATCAAGCGCCAGCGGCAGGATGGCGCAGATATTGGTACCGTCCCATTCGCCGAGCTCACCGGGGGCATACCCGGCGCGCTCCTCGTTCGTGACGATCTCTTCCGTATATTGCTCGGGGAAGCGCGGGCTGGCCGGCAGGTAGCGATCCTGGCCAGGTTCGTAAGCCATGATGACCTTGACCGTCACACCGGCCGCATAAGGACAATACTGGTAGGCAAACGAGTCGTCATAGGTAATGAACTCAGAGACCTGGTCAGCGCCCAGGTTTTCGAAATAGCCGCCGGCATTGGACTCAGGCTTATAGAGGATCAGAATCGGGCCGGTAGGTCTCAGGCTGTACACATACGTTCCGAAACAACAATGCGCGCCGCCAGAGTAGGTTTCCACCACCAGGTCGGGGAAGCTGTCGGCGTTGAGGTCGCTACCGGTCAGGTCGTGGAGGGCGGAGACCATTTCCACGCGCACAGGCGTCTGGTCAGCCGCTTCGATCAACAGGATGGAGTCAAAACCGAGCTGGTCGGCCGGATTTCTCCAGATGCGGATGGCATAACTGTTGATCAGGCGTTCTTCCTGCAGAAGATAGCCTGCTTCGGGAGGCACGGCTGGCGGTGGGGCGACGGTCGGCGACGGCACCGTAGCAGTCTCGGTGACAGGCACAGGGACCGGGGTTGAAGCGGGGGTGAATAGTCTGCAGGCAAGGGATAGGAGGGTCAAGCCAACAAGAAAGGCAGCCAGGCGTTGCATGTCAGTCTCCTAAAATAATTTTAGCAGATCATAAGTCATTCGAATGCAATCAGCGATGCTTATCTTTCCAAAGGGTGAAGTTCTTGAGGATGGAGCCGCCCATAAATTCGCGGGCGATCGAGTTTTCGGGGATCAGGCCGATATTGATCGGCAGGAACCACTCCAGGAAGGCCAGCAGACGCTTGGCTTCGATATATTCGGGCGTACCATGCGAGACCTGCCGCAGGAGCGGCTCGGCCAGGGGCTTGAGGGCTGCCAGTTCAAAGACCAGCGCCGAGTTGAACATCACGTCCGCATTCTCCTGGTAGGGAAAGATGTAATGTTTTTCGCCCCGGCGGACAGATTCCCAACGCGAGATGGTTTCGCGGGCGATATAACCGCGCTCGCGGGCATCGCGCACGATGCGGCGGATGAGGCGGGTATCGGTCGTAGAGACGCGGTTGTGGCGGTCGAGGTTGATCTGGGTCAGCGCCGAGACATAGACCCGGAAAGCCTGTCCGGAGAGCGCCGCAGGGATCAGGCGCGGGTTAAGGCCGTGGATGCCCTCCAGGATGATGATCTGCCCGCGCCGCAGCTGGACGATCTTTCCGGGTTCGCTCAAGCCGGTTTTGAAGTTGTAGTGCGGCATATGGACTTTTTCCCCGGCAACCAGCTGCTCCAACTGCTCTGCCAGCAGGGGCAGGTTGAGGGTTTCGATGGATTCGAAGTCGAATTGACCGTGTTCATCGCGCGGGGTCAGGTCGCGGTCGACAAAGTAGTTGTCGAGCTCGAGCGGGTACGGCGAGATACCGCGCGCCAGCAACTGGACGGTGAGACGCCGGGAGAAGGTGGTCTTGCCGGATGATGATGGCCCGGCCACCAACACCAGCGAGAGTTCGTTCTGCCGTTCGGCGATCTGGCGGGCAATTTCCGAAATGTACTGTTCGTGCAAAGCTTCGGAGACCAGGATGATCTCGTGTTCACGGCCGGCCTGGATGGCGTCGTTAAGCGCGCCCACATTATCGATTCCCAGGCGCGTCAGCCAGTCGCCATACTGGCGGAAGGCTTTCAACAGTTTAGGATAAAACGCCGGGGGCTGCAGTTCTGTCGGCGCGTGGCGGCGCGGATAACGCAGGGTAAAACCGCCGTTGGTCTCGTGCAGGTCGAACCAGCACAGATAGCCGGTCGAGGGCACCATGTAACCGTGGTGGTAGTCCATCCGGTCACCGAAACGGTAAAGGGTCAGATAGTCCTTATGACGGTGGGAGAGCAGATGGATCTTGTCGTCGTAACCAAGCTTACGGAAATAGTCGATGGCCTCTTTGATCGGGACTTCCTTGCGCTCGAAGGAGATATCTTTCTCGACCAGTTCCAACATGTGGGCCTTAAGCGCCTCGATCTCGGACTCCGAAAGGGGCTGCCTGCCGGAGACTTGACAGTAATACCCGCCGAAGGAGACCGAGTGGTCGATGGTCAGCGTGCCTTTGGGATACAAGTCGCTGAAGGCCATCTCAAGCAAAAAGGTCAGCGAGCGGCGATAGATGCGTGCGCCGTCTGCGTCTGACATGGTCACCGGCAACACGATCGATTCTATATTGATGGGATAAGTCAATTCGCGTAGATCGCCGTTAACAATAGCCGCGACAGCGGGCGAGTCGAGGCTATCGCCAACGGTTTCCAGGAAATCAACGACTTTCGCACCCCGTGGGCCGGATAAAATACGCCCGTCAGGGAGATGGACTTCCACATCGGGGCGTAGCTGGGTCTGTATTATTTTAGATGTCTTGCTCATAATTACCTTCCTGAGAGGACAGGTATTTTATCACTAATCGGGGAAGTTCCAGCGGGGTTTGAGACCCCGCTGAAGCGTTATGACTTACAACTTTGCAAGCAATTTTTTGGGCTGGTGAGCATACTCTTCCAGCGGGATTTCCCCATTTGTGAGCGCCAGCAGCGTTTCGGTCAAAAGTTGATTTACCGGGGTCGGTACGTTGGTCCGTTTTCCCGCCCGGACGACTGCGCCATGGAGGTAGTCGACTTCGGATTTGCCGCGCCCGGAGTGCAGGTCGATGTGGAAAGAGGGCATTTTCCCGCCCCGTCCACCCCCGGCTGCGCGCGCGAGCAGTGGTTTTGACAGCCACAACGGCAACCTTACAGCGAAAGCCAGCGCCCGTACCGGTGTGCCGGGCAGGTCCACTACTTCAATATGCTGGGCTTCCATCACTGCCAGGCATTCGCGCAGCATTGCAATTTCCAGCTTGTATAAGCCTCTATGCGCGTAAATCTCGGCAGCGCTCATATCCAGGATGGCCGAGAGCGGGTTAGCCAGCAGGTTGGTCAGCATTTTGGACCATTTCATATTGTCCGCGTCAGAAAAGGGCTGGGCGTTGAGAAAGGCTCCATTAAAGGCAGCAACCAACCGGTCCGAAAGCGGATGTGTTGTTGCAACGCCCATACCACGCAACTTTTCGAGCACGATATCCCCGGCCGCGCGGCGTCCGATTGCCGAAGTCACGGTGCCGTAGATCACCTTGTCGGGCCCGAGCGCTTTCGCGATGATCGGCTCGTTATCCACTCCATTCGACAGACACAGAATGGGCGGCATTTTATCCGCTAAGGGTTCGATGACTTCCATCGCGGTAGCGGTATCAAAGGATTTCAACGCGTACAGGGCAACATCAAATGGCCCGTAACGCAGAGCATCTTCAATGGAAGAAGCGATGACAAAGGAAGACGGATCAATCAGGAAAGCACCTTTTGTGTCCCGCCGCTTATCCAGGGTCAGTTCTAGACGAAGACCACGCTCGTGCAGCTCTTCCGCGACCTGGGCCTGCTCCACGTAAACAACATTGTGCCCGGCCAGGACCAGGCTCCCGCCAATATAGGTGCCAATCGCCCCAGCGCCGAAGGCCAGAACCTTTAATTGAGAGTTCTTTGATTGAGGGACAGCCATGTTGAACCTAATCGGAATCCTTTCCGTTCCAGTGCGAGCGGTCGTTGAGGGCGTTGATCTGCCAGCGATGGGAGTGGGGCAGGTAGCTGACGTCCGCAAATCCGGTATTCTTGAAACGAAAGCGTGGACCGCTGAAATTGGCCTGCGGTGTGATGCCCACGACCGCATACATGACCTGGTTGAGCAGGCCGCCATGCGAAACAACCAGATATTTACCGGGCTTGCGCCGAAGCAGAATGTGCAAAGCCTGGCCTGCCCGAAGATAGAGCGCCCAATCCCCTTCTCCATCATCTCCCACGATAGCTGAGAAGGGAGTAATGAATTTACGGTCCGGGAGACGCCGGTTGACCTCTTCACCGGTCATCCCTGCAATCTCACCGATGTTCCGCTCCATCCAGATTGGGTCGGTTTCGACGGACAAGTTTAGAGCGTTGGCGATGGTCTCGGCTGTCACCCGGGCGCGTTCCAACGGGCTGGAAATGATGCTGTCGAACTGCCTGCCCTCTTCCTGCCATCTATCTGCAAGAGCTTGCGCCTGTTCTCGGCCCAGATCAGTCAGGGGAAAATCGGCCTGCCCCTGCCAGCGCGACTCGGCATTGCCAACCGATTCGCCATGCCGTAAAAAGATGATATCGTAGATTTCACGTTCGGCCATGCTTATTCTCTTCTGCTTTCTTGATCAAGTAAACCGGCCGGCGTTTGACTTCCTGGAAGATGTATCCGACATAGACACCGATAAAGCCCAGCAGCACCATCAGGATCCCGCCAACGATCAGGATGACGAACATAAGCGAGCTCCAGCCCGGCGCGAGATTGGATGTTCTGCCGGTCACCCAGAACGAGAGCACGTAGACCATCTCGGCCAGCGCAAGGCATAACAAAAGGCCGCCCATGCTCAGGCCAATGTACAAGGGCATCAACGAAAAGGAAAAGATGGCATCCATCGCCAGGCGGAACATCTTGCTGAAGGAATATTTCGAGATGCCGCTGATACGCTCCGCGGGCTTATACGGCAGGATAATGATCGAGAAACCGATCCACGAAACCATACCGCGCAGGAAGCGGTGATATTCCGGCATGGCCTTGAGCGCGTCCACCGCCTGACGGGAGAGGGCGCGGAAGTCGGCTGCGCCAGGGAGCACGCGCGTCCCGCTGATGGCGTTGATCAAGCGGTAGAACAGGCCCGAGGTCCATTTTTTGAACGAGGCGGGCCCCGCTTCCTCCACGCGCTGGGTTTGCACCACATCGTAGCCCTGCGTGACCAGGTCGATCATCCCCGGGATCATCTCAGGGGGGTGCTGGCCGTCGCCGTCCATGGTGATAACGATGTCGCCCTGGGACGCGTCCATGCCAGCCGTCAGTGCAGCCTGGTGGCCGAAGTTGCGGCTGAGAGCCAAAATCTTCACGCGCGGGTCATCCAGGGATTCGAGCGAAGCGACTGTGTTATCAGTAGAACCATCGTCCACATAGTAAAACCTGAAATCATATGGCAGGCTCTCTATAGCAACACAAATACGGGCGTGCGTCTGTTCGACGACGCCCGCTTCGTTATAAACCGGGATGACCAGGTCGATAGATGGTTTGTGAGGGACAGGACTCATCAAGAATGGATTTTACCATTTGGGAGACAGATTAGCGGAAAACAAAATCTCCCCCGGCCCGCGCGGCGGAGCCGGGACGGGCTGATTTTGCAGCCAAAGCCGGGTCTCCAATGGGGGTGATAAGACTTTGGACTCCGTGGTCACTCCCTACGGATATGGACAATAACCCAGCTCCGCCTTCATCTTTTCAACTTGAGCGGATGGAATGGTTCCCGCCGGATCGTCCTCTACGCGTTGCCAGACTGCACACAGAGCAGGCTGCAAGACCGGCATCAGGTCGGCAGTTTTGCGGGTCAGGTCACGCGCGTCTTCCCAGCGCCCGGTGCGCGCATAGGCTTCGATAATGGGCAGGTATTCGGAATAATCGTCAGGGAAATAAGGGATAGCAAAGGCCCGATCGCCGATTTCGGCTACTCGATCCCAATTTTCCTCCTGCCGGGCCAGGTCCGCTTTTTCGAAGTAATAACACCAGGTATGCGCTGGCTCAGCGCCGAGAATTGCGGGAGGTACAACATCATTTTCAGGCTGTGAAGTAATTATTCCCAAATTGGAGAGTTCCAGCGCTTTCGCCGCGCTGCGAGGCAGGACCGGGATGCCTGTTTCCGTCAAAAGGGCCGCATCTTCTCCCATCGCCGGCGCCCGAGGGAGGTGCCGGTCATAAACCGGGTGCAGGACGCGGAAGCATCCCGGCGGCGCAAAATGGACCGCCACCAGATTGTCGCTCGAACTGTCGAATGTCGCCGCCAGATAATCCTGGTGGACCGGCAAACCAGGCTCCAGCGCTTTAAGCTCGTTCCCCAGGCGCACCGAGACAAAAAAGTAAGCGTGTTCCATTTCAGTGGTCTCGTTTTCGGGGGCATAGATCCAGTTCAGGGGGAAAGTCAATGAATTATCGCTGGAGAATTCAAACGGCGTATCGCTGGAGAGCAGAATGCCCCCCGGCTGTAAATCAGGGATACGCCAGAGCATCTGCCAGAAAAACGACTTTTGCGCCTGCCAGTCCTCCCGCCAGAGATAGCCGGTATTAAATTGAACTCCGACCGCCAGCGCGGCCAGGGCGCACCCCAACAGAATCTTGGTATTCCAGCGCGGTACCAGTTCCAGGATGGCAACGAGCAAAAAGGCAGCTCCCAGCGCGAAGGGCAGCGTGAAACGGCTGTTTGGGAAAGTCAGCCGCAGAGGCAGATCAGCAACCAGGAAAGGAACTCCAGCCAAGAGCATGGATAAAAGTCCCAGGCCGATCCATTGCATTGAAAATACCCAGCTTGTCTTATCGGCCGCTTTGAAGCGATTCGCAAATGCAATCAGGCCGATCCCTGTGAGCAGCAGCACACCGATATAAACCAGCGTCAGGCGCGGACCGTAGGCGGAAAAATCCGGGGTTTGGAAAACCTGCCCCCAGGCGTTCCAGAATGCGACCCGCCACTGCTCCCAGATGATCCCGGGCAGGCTGGCAAGCCTGGCTGCCGGCGATGAACCCAGGTCCGTGACCAGTTCCGGGCGGTACAGGTAGAATCCGAGGATGAAATAGCGCCAGTACAGGAACCCAAGCAGTGTCAGGAAAAATGGCAGGTAGGCCAGAATGGCGCGGCTCAGGCGCTGATTCCGGTCCGGCCAACCCTCCCGCAGTCCCAGCCAGAGCAGGAACGGGCGCAGCAATTCCAGGCCGAAGAAATATTCTGTGGAAAACAGGTTAAAAGCTGAAAGCAGCACCCCTAAGACACCGGCCCACCAGAAGCGGTGCGGCTGATACGCAAACATGAGCATCAGCCCGATCGAGATAAATAACAGGGTTTGGGCAAGAAAAAAGTGGCTGTAGGTAATCGCAATGGCTTGCTGGTTGAAGCCCGGGTAGACCAGGAAGAAAACTGCCGCAAAGAATGTTTCCCACCTGCGCTCCGGCCAGATCATGCGCAGCAGCCATACCAGGGACATGGCCGTCAGCCAGCGCATGAGCAGTGAAAACAACTGCCAGGCGATTGGGTTTGTGCCAAACAGGGAAGTGGTTACCGAATAGACATACGCCAGGAACGGGCGGTTGGTTGAAAAATAGTCGAACAGACCGGGCCTGCCCAGCGTCCGGATCAACCAGGCAAAGCCCCAGTCGTCCCAGTGAAAGCCCTGTTGAAAAGCAAAAAGGCCATAGGAAAAAAAGGCAATCGTCAATAGCGCTAGCGGGGTTGCCCATTGAGAAAGCCGTTTGATCATCGTCAAATCCTCTTATTGCCTAGAACTGGAAATCACGGATGGCTTCGATGGCCAGTTCCTGCTCGGAGTTGCTTAAGCCATTGTGGAAAGGCAG
>JAABUE010000071.1 GCA_011389535.1 Anaerolineales bacterium | reverse complement strand
CGGTAAACCGAGCCAACACGTTCCGCCTGCAGCAGGTTACGGGCTGTCAACGCTTCGAACGCGCGGACCTGTTCTTCGTGCCGGTCCACGCAGGCCAGGCTGCCCTCAACATCGGCTGCGCAGGCGATACACAGGCCGCGCTGGCAGTGCTTGCAAAGGCCGACAGCGAGTTGGTCAGGGTGATTATAGCAATTCATCGGTATCCTCCGACGTCCTTTGGATGATGTGTTGTAGTAACGACTTTAGTCGTTCGTTTTGGCAGGGAACGACTGAAGTCGTTACTACCGTTATTGTTACCTTCATTCTCCTATGATTTGGAGTACTAATTCCCGTTGCCGGGAGCGGACGTCGAAATCCACATAGATGACCTGCTGCCAGGTGCCCAGCGTTAGGTTGCCCTCGACGAACGGGATGGTCAGGGAGGGCCCGAGCAACGCGGCGCGGATGTGGCTATGTCCGTTGCCGTCCTGCCACCTGGCATTGTGGGCATACTCTCTGTTTTGCGGGATGATCTCTTCGAACAGGCGGCGCAGATCGCTCACACAGCCGCTTTCATACTCGATGGTGGTCAACGCGCTGGTCGATGACGGGCAGAAAATGGTCACGGTGCCGTTCTTGACTTTGCTGCTCCTTACTACCTGGGCAACCTGCGGGGTGATATCATGCACGTCCGCGTTGCCGTTTGTGTTCAACTGGATCGAACCTGTCTTTACCATCTTATTTTCCTCGCTTAATGGCGTTATCGCCGTATTTTTCTTTCAACTCGTCCAGGGTTGCCTGAAGCTTGCGTTCTTTTTCAGCACCCGCTCCCCAAAGTTCCAACTGGCGCATGGGCCTTCCGAGTCCGCTGACACCGACGCCGATCAGCCGGACGGCCTGCCCCGGTTTGCGGATCTTTCGCAGCAAGCTCAATGCGCTTTCAGCGATTTCGTGATCCTGATCGGTTGTACCGGGCAACGTGACCTGTCGCGTCAGGGTGGTGAAATCGGGCCAGCGGATTTTCAGTTTGACGGTTACCCCGGCCAACTCGTTTCTCCGTAGGCGGCGCCCGACTTCGGCCGAAAGATCGATCAATGTTTTTTCCAGGGAAGTATCATCGCGGACGTCGCGCGAAAAGGTGACTTCCTGGCTGATGGACTTGATCTCACGCTCGGTTACCACCGGCCGGTCGTCCTGACCTTTGGAATGTCTGGCCATGTCCCGGCCGTTCTCGCCAAACAGACGGACCAGGTCCGCTTCCGGCCAGCGGGCGATATCGCCGATGGTACGGATGCCCAGCTCGCTCAGACGGGCAGCCGTCTTTGGGCCAACGCCCCAGAGCATATCGACAGGTAACGAGGATAAGAACGCCTCTTCCTCCCCGGGCGGGACAACCGTCAGCCCGAACGGGGGTTTATCTCCCGTCGCAGCTTTCTTCCCGACTTCGGTGGCGATCTTTGCCACCAGTTTGTTTGGCGCAATCCCGATCGAACAAGGTAAATGTAATTCGTCACGGATGCCGGCCTGAAGTCCGAGTGCGATGCGCTCCGGTGGGTCGCTCAGGTCGGAGATGTCCAGAAAGGCCTCGTCGATGGAAATCTGCTCGACCAGCGGCGTCAACTTGCTCAGGCGTTCCATCACCTGCCTGGAGGCTTCGCCATACAGGCGGTGACGGCCCGGGACAACGATCAGTCTCGGGCATAACCGCAGCGCACGGGACATGGGCATAGCAGAGCGGACGCCAAACTTCCGGGCTGCATACGAGCAGGAAGAGACCACGCCGCGTTCGTCTGGTTTACCGCCTACCGCGAAGGGCTTTCCGCGAAGCTCAGGGTTCTGGTTTTCCTCGACTGCGCAGTAGAAAGCGTCCAGGTCGAGGTGCAATATCGTGCGCGCCATAGGTTTTATTATAAGAGCAGTTACGCAGTTGATGGAAGAAACCCGAAAACAAGGTCAACCTGTGCAGCACGTTGACCTTGTTTTCGGTACTTTTTGGTGATCTATGTAAGTCCGAAATAAGTAAGATTAATAAAAATTCATATTGAACTTATACGCAACCAAAGATATACTATATATATCGTGTAACTAAATTTTTATTGGAACCCTGGATGGAGTTCGTACGTCAATAGGAAGGATTATTAAGGAGGCAAATATGAAATCACTTTACAAACTGGTATCAGCAGTAATCATGCTTACGCTGGTTCTGGCCGTATTCCCGGCCATGGGCGCAAGCACGGCGCAGGCGGCCACCTGTGACTGGGCAGGCTTCGTCACTGATGTCACTGTGCCGGACGGAAGCACGTATTCCCCAGGCGCTACCTTCACAAAAACATGGCGGTTGAGGAATATCGGCACCTGCACCTGGACCACAAGTTACGCGCTGGTTTTCGACAGCGGTGCGCAGATGGGAGCGCAAAGCCCGAAGCCATTTCCTAAGAACGTAGCTCCGGGTGAGACCGTTGATCTCACTGTTGACATGACCGCTCCCAATGCCGCCGGTCACTACTTCGGATACTACAAGCTGCAGAACGCCGCCGGGACACGCTTTGGCATCGGCAGAAGCGCCAATAGCGTCTTCTGGGTCGAGATCAACGTTGGAGCCACCACGGGCACCGGGTATGACTTCACCGCCAACGCCAATTCCGCCGCTTGGTCGAGCGGCGCAGGCACGTTGACCTTCCCGGGGACCGATGGAGATGCCCGAGGCTTCGCGTTAAGGCAGGATAACCCCACGTTTGAGGGCAATTATTCGCTGGGTACTCCGGGCTTGTTAATGTCGCCGCAGAACATCCACAACGGTTATATCCAGGCGACTTACCCGCCCATCCGCATACAGACCGGCGATCGCTTCCGGGCGACTGTCGGGTGCGAGCTCAACGCTACCAACTGCTACGTGGCCTACCGTTTAAACTACCAGATCGGTACTGGACCAGTCCGGACGTTCTGGACCTTCCGCGAGAAGCACGAAGGCTTGACCTACGCGGCCAACCTAAACCTGAATTCGCTGGCCGGCTACGATGTCAAATTTACCCTGTTCATGTCTGCCTACGGTTCTGCAACCGGAGACCGCGCCATCTGGGGCAACCCGATCATCGCGCGGGCCGGTGGGACGACACCCCCACCGACTGTCACCGGCACGCCGCCCACTGCGACAGCAACCAGCCTGACGCCGACAAGAACTCCTACTGTCCCACCTTCTTCGTGCGACAAAGCCCAGTTCATTGCTGACGTCACCGTACCCGACGGAACAACCTTTGCGCCGGGCGCAACCTTCAACAAGACCTGGCGCTTGAAGAACGTCGGCGCCTGCACCTGGACGACCGCCTATCAGTTGGTCTTCTATAGCGGTACCCAGATGGGCGGACCGGCTGCCTTGAACTTCCCCACCTCGGTCGCACCCGGACAAACCGTGGACCTGACCGTAAGCCTGATCGCGCCTAATGCCGCCGGTTCCTATCGTGGTTACTGGATGTTCAAGAACGCCAGCGGAGCGCTGTTCGGCATCGGCGCGCTGGCCAACAAACCCTGGTGGGTGGATATCAAAGTCTCCGGTACTGTTACTCCGACCGTAACTACGACCCCCGCCACGGCAACGACAACGCCTGCAACCGCCACCACCAGCCCCACCGCCACCAGCACCCAGAGCACCACGGCCAATTGGAATACTTACCAGAATGCCACATATGGCTTCAGCTTTAAATTTCCACCTGGGTCGGTCATCAGCAGCCAGACGGATACCGCCGGACGGATCTTTTTGCCGATCACTTCCGGCACCAATCTGATCGAGAAATACATCGATGTGACCGCAGTGGAAGGCGCCAACCCATGTGATTCCCCCGCAGGCAACCCGGCCACTTCGGGAAATGTGACCATCAACGGTAGGACCTTCTTGAAAGAGACGGGCACCGGTGTGGCGACCGGCAATATCTTTGATTGGGTAGCTTACTCCCTGACCAATAATAACGCCTGCGTCAGCCTGACCTTTGTGTTGCATTCCGGAGAGTTGGGAAACTACACAACCCCGCCGGCTGAGTTCAACAAGGCGGCAGAGTCGGCGGTGTTCGATACGATCATGGACACCTTCACCCTGGTCCAGTAAAGCCCCGCTTCAATCCCGACAACGGGCCTGGTCTAGCAGACCAGGCCTTTTTCGGAACCCGACCGATGTCCCGCCAAAACCCTCTCATCCTGCTCGCCGACGACGATCCGAACATCGTCGATAGCCTGGCTCCCTTTCTCGAGCGGGCCGGCTTCCACGTTATGATCGTTGCTGACGGCCAATCAGCCTTTGAAAAGGCCCAATCCCACCACCCGGATTTGATCATCCTGGATGTGCTCATGCCGCGCATGGACGGGCGCGAGACCCTGCGCCGCTTGCGCCAGACGAACGTATGGACGCCGACCATCCTGCTCACCCAGGTTGGTGAGGCCTCCGAGCGCGCCCTTGCCCTCGAAGAAGGCGCGGACGATTACCTCAACAAGCCCTTCGACCCGCATGAATTGCTGGCGCGCATCCGGGCGGTGTTGCGGCGCGCCCGTCCCGGCCAGCGTTCGCTTTCCGCAGCCTGGCTGTTGACTTCCACCGAGCTGTCCCTCGACCGCCGGGCACGGCGAGCCTCCCTTTCCGGCCAGGCGCTCGACCTGACTCCGAAAGCCCTGGCGGTGCTGGAATACCTGATGACCCATCCCGACGAAGCCGTAACGCGCGAGCGCCTGCTGGAAGCCGTCTGGGGCTGGGAATATCCCGCCGGCACGCGCACCGTGGACACGCGCATGGCAGAACTGCGTCGCGCCCTGGATGACGACCCGTCCCAGCCGCGTTTCATCGAAACCCTCCCCGGCGAAGGGTATCGCTTTGTTGCCGACGTGCATGGGGAAGGATGACCTTAACAGGCTGATGATCAAGAAGCCCTGGTTTTACCTTCTGCTGCTAAGCCTGCCGTTGCTGCTGGGCGTGCTGGCCTCTGTACTCGCGCAGGTCTTCTGGCAGCCTGTGCCGTTGCTGGTCTTTAGAATCGATATCGGCATGGTGGCCTTTGTCTTTGGCCTGTTCCTTTCCTTGCTACTGGCTGCTTTTGCCACTGGGATGCGGCGAAAGGAAAGTCAGGCCCAGCGCGCAATCGCAGAATCGCAGCGTCAGACTGAGGAAGGACGCATCCGTTTCCTGCGCCGGCTGGACCACGAGATCAAAAACCCGCTCACCGCGCTAAGGGCGGCGCTGGTCAATGTGCGCGAGTGTAAGACGGAAGACGAGCGCCAGCGCGCTATCGGGAATGCTGGCCGGGCTGTCGGGAATATGATCCGTTTGCTGGCCGACCTGCGCAAACTGTCCGACCTGGGCGAACGCCCGCTGGAGCGCCTGCCCGTGGAAGTGCCCGAGTTGTTGCAGGAGATGGTCGACGCGGCCAAATCCCTGCCCGCCTACCAACGCCGGGAAGTCAACCTGCTGATCTCGAAGGTTCCCTCCCCGTTCCCGCCCGTGACCGGGGACCGCGACCTGCTGGCCCTGGCCGTGTATAACCTGGTCGAAAACGCGCTCAAGTTCACGTCCGGGGAGGAAGCGGTCGAAGTCCGTGCGCTGGAAGACGGCAGAGCGATCGTCATCGAGATCGCTGACTCGGGGCCGGGCATTCCACCCGATGAACTGTCTAAGATATTCGAAGAATTATATCGTGGCGCCAATGCGCGCGGCATCGAGGGCAGCGGCCTTGGATTGGCGCTCGTTCAGCGCATCGTGGAACTGCATGGCGGTCAGACCGAAGTTCGCAGCCGCCAGGATGAGCCGCGCGGGACTGTGTTTACGCTGCGATTGCCCGTGAGGAAATAATGACTTTGGGGACCGACCTTTGACCACGGAGATACTGAGTAGCTGAGATTCGTAACAGATTTTCCCTGTGTCTCCGTGTCTCTGTGGTTTTTCATGGGCAGTGAGGGCCGGAACATGGGAGAGGAGGTGTTACCAAACTGTGACATTTCCGACACAGGCTTGTAACAACGGGGGAGTATAAATAAGGTGGGAACCTACGATGGAAGAACAGACCTTGATCCGGGCCGCCCAGCGCGGCGATTTGGAAGCCTTCAACCAACTGGTGCTGCAATACCAGGATTTTCTGTTCCGTATTGCGCTGAACATCCTGCACGACGAGGATGCCGCGGCGGATGCGGCACAGCAGGCTTTTATTTCTGCCTTCCAAAATCTGAAATCTTTCCGCGGCGGCTCTTTCCGTAGCTGGCTGAGTCGCATCGTGGTCAATGCCTCTTACGACGGGCTACGCCGGGACGCGCGTGCCCGCAGTTTGCCACTGGAAATTTTCAACCAGGATGACGAAGAGATGGAACCTGCGGCATGGCTGGCCGATCCGGGCCTGACCCCCGAAGCGCAGGCTGAAACAAGCGAATTGCTGGAGGCTATTCAGACCAGTCTTCAGGACCTGCCAGAGCCATATCGCCTTGCCCTCGTGCTCGTGGATGTGGAAGGCCTGTCCTATGAGGAAGCGGCTGCCACATTGGACGTCCCAAAAGGAACCGTCAAAAGCCGCCTGGCGCGCGCCCGGAATGCCTTGCGCACTGCGTTGCAGCGCTACCCGGATTTGATTCCAACTGCTTATATTTTTGATCTGCCTGTATCTGCGACCGTGTGATAGCGAAGTATTTCAGGATTTCAGGGAAATTCTAGCCAGAGGGAGATTCTTCGCTCCCTACGGTCGCTCAGAATGACATATCAAGACAATGGCGGCACTGGCGGGCACATCGGGATTATGATACTCTTTGCTTGTGGAGATAGAATGAAGAAAGTTTTGTATGTATTGATTGGCCTGACGGTGTTCCTGTCCGGGTGTGGGACGCTGGAGATCTCCTTTGATTTGACGCCGGCTTCGGCGGCTGCCGTTCCTGCTGTTCCTGCCACGCCCGGGTCTGAATCAGCCCTGCAGGGGTCCCCCGACTTATTGTCGCTGGATTCAACCTCGGAGGAGATCCAGTCCGCCATGCTGGAGAGCGCCACCAGGTGGAAGACTATCTGGATGGACGGAATCGTCACCTGGTACGACCCGACCGGCTCCGGCAATCCGCCGCAGGTCTTCCACGAACAGGTCTGGATCGACCAGGCGGACAGCCAGTTTCGCGTGTTGCTCGGGCCTGGAGATGACCCAGCCGACACGTTCAAAGTGTGTGATGGGATCACCATATTGGAAATGAGCTTGCCAAGCGGAGCGAGTCAATCGCGTCCCTTGCCCGATTTTGCCAAAGTTGGGCAATACGTGCCGCCGGTTAAGACGGGGTACGCCTATCCCAACCCGATCTGGGGCCAGATTGGCACGCCGCTCTCCGAGCTGGTCTTCTCCGCAGACCGCGCGCAAAATGATGGCGCGTTCGAACCGGTTGCGATCGAAAGTGTTGCAGGGCGGCAGGTCCTGGCCGTAGAATGGACCTCTATCCAAAACGAATTACCTTCCTTCCGCGCCTGGCTGGACACGGAAACCGCGGTTATTTTGAAGATCCAGGAGTACGGCAAGGGTGGTGAGGAGGATGTGGGGTCGGAGCGGGTTGTCAACCGCGTTGCATACGATAAACCCATGGGCGATGATCTGTTCAGCCTTCAGTTCAGCGAAATGCCGGCTTTCAGCGACATATCCGGGAATCCGCTCATCAAAGCAGAGCCGGCGCCAACCGTTTCTTCCGAAAGAGATCCGCTCGGGCAGGTCTACTTCTTTACTTCTGACCATGAATATGGCAACGAGACGGTCCAACTCGTGCGCCTGCCAGGTTCTTGCGTTGCAGGTCAAACCCCCTGTCCCGAACCGGAGACGGTCGACACTCCTTTTGACTTGAAGTTCAGCCTGACGCCGCTGGTCTGGTCGCCGGACGGGAAGTATGCTGCGTTCGCTTACCCTGTCAGCGAAGATGGCAATAGCGCTCAGCTGTTCCTGTTTGACCCTGCTACACAGAGCTGGCAATCGTTGGCCGGCTTCAACTACATCGACCCGCCCGTCTGGTCAGCGGACAGCAACTGGCTGGCCTTCCGTGTCCAGGATGGCCTGGGCGGCGAGGATATTTATGTCCTCCGCCGCGATGGCAGCGACCTGACCAATATGAGCGCCAGCGACAAACTGCCCGAAGATGGCCGTCCTTACATGCTGAGCGGTTGGATCACCAACAACCTCATCCTGCGCTCCGGCGGCCCGGCAGAGGCCGGGCTGGTTTATTTGCGGCGCGTTTCGGATGGCTTCACCAAGCCGCTCTTCGATACCCCCTGGGATAAATCCGATATGGTCCCCTCGCCGGATGGCTCGTTCCTGGCGTATCCGGATCGAAATGATCAAAGGGCACTGCTTAAGCTTCTTACCCCGGATGGCAAGCCATTTCGTGAACTGGCGGCTTTTCAGGGCGGCTCTATCTATCCGATCGTATGGTCTCCGGATGGCACGCAGATCGCTTTTACCAACATGAACATGGACCCGAGCAACGGCCAAGACGTATACATCATCGGGCGCGATGGCCGGGACTTGCAGCAGGTCTATCGAAGTGGATTCGGGAGCATCAACTCCCTGGCCTTCTCGCCAGACGGAAAATATTTATTGCTGCCGGATTCAGATGTCACCGGCCAGCACATCTACGTGGTGGATCTATCGACGCTGGAAACCAACATGCTCCGCGCTCCCGGCCTGCCGCTTGATTGGTGGTGGCTGGCGCCCTCGTGGAGGCAGTAATTTTCGAACCTGCCAGGAAAAGTGCGTCGGCCCTTTTTAACGCCGGATGTTCAACCGAAAGTTTCCCCGTTTAATCGGATTTGCCTAGTGGTCTGGTGCGACGCACCCTCTCAAAATTGCATCTTTATGAAACTTCGTATCCGTTATCTCCTTTTGCCAATCTTGCTGTTCTCTGCCTGTGGCACGCTAGAAGTCCGCGTTGATCGCACGCGCACTCCAGATATGACTGCCGTACCCAAAGTAAGCCAGATCAAAACGGATACGCATGGCATGATTTATTTCTGGCTGAGCCATTCTACTTTTGATCCAAAAGACCCGTCCAACCAGATTGACATAGGCAGGATTGTCCGCCTTCCGGGTTCGTGTGTGATTGCCGCTGCAGAGTGCCCGGCTCCTGAAGATGTACCTCTCCCGTTCCAGATTTATTCCAGTTCCTGGCAGCCAATGGTCTGGTCACCGGATGGGGATATGGCAGCCTTGCCTGTTGCAATTACAGACGAGGCTGCTCCGATGACTGTCTATGTATACCGGCCACAAGATGAAGTGTGGACCAAAATAGCGTATTTCCCCATCGTTGACAGTATAGCCTGGTCATCGGATGGCCAGTGGCTGAGCATGAGAGTCCAGAGTGGGTTTGGGGATGTAAATATCTATGCTATGCGCCCAGACGGCAGCGGACAACGCAACCTGACCGGCGATAATTTGCCGGACAAGGGTGAACCGTCTTTCCTGGCCATGAGCGGCTGGTTGGATGGAAAAGCATTGGTCGCAACGCGCGGCGCTTTTGATGAATTGACTGCATTTCATCAGATTGACCCGGCAACAGGTGAAACGAAATTGCTTTTCACTTTTCCCACATATCCCGGCGGTATTTACCCTGCTCCTGATAATACTTTGTTGGCTGTGGAAGCTTCATCGATCCAAAAACAGACACTGGGGATCATTCAACTTGATGGAAAAGTAAAAGAAACTCTGGCGACATTTAGTAACGGTGGAGTATACATAGTTGCCTGGTCGTATGATAGGGAGAAAATTGCCTTTACCGTGCAGAGCGAGCCGTATACCGCTCTTGATCATCGCGTCTTCATCATCAGTCGCGATGGCACCGGTTTGACCGAACTCTATCGTGGCATTGTCATTCCGGCCTTGACCTTTTCTCCCGATGACCGTTATCTGTTGTTCACCGATCAGGAACGATCGCTGGTCTCGATATCACTAGAGACTCTGGTTGTTCAAAAGATTCTAGATTCTAGTACTGTTCCTGGGGAATACGTTTTGTATCCATCTTGGCAACCGTAGAATAAAACCAGACATCCGAAGTCTTCAAGACTTCGGATGTCTCTTAGTAGCTAGTTCTAGGGGGCTACTTATCCTTTTTCCCCTTCATCACAATCCGGATAGGAGTTCCCAGGAAACTATATTCCTCCCGGACCTGGTTCTCCAGGTAGCGGCGGTAGGAAAAATGGGCCAGCTTCGGGTCGTTGACATAGATCATAAACGTCGGCGGATCGGAGCGGACCTGCGTGCCGTAATACATTTTCAACTGTTTGGCGCCGCGCGAGGGGGCCGGGTGGGCATCCTGGGCATTGTGGATCACCTGGTTGAGCTTGGATGTGGTCAGGCGCACCAGCCGCTCTTCCTGGACCTGTAACGCCAGCGGCATTACCTTGTCCACGCGCTGGCCGGTCTTGGCCGAGATAAACAGCAGCGGCACGTAGGGCATAAAATTCAAGTCCTGCCGGATGCGCTTGGAGTATTCTTCCATCGTGTAATTGTCTTTCTCCACCGCATCCCATTTGTTCACCAGCACCACGCACGACTTCCACGCATCCAGGATGAACCCGGCGATGTGCGCATCCTGGGAGGTGATCCCAGTGATCGCGTCGATCAACAGCAGCGCCACGTCAGCGCGCTCGATCGCCTTAAATGAGCGCAGCACGCTGTATTTCTCCACGCCCGGCTCGATCTTGCCGCGCCGCCGGATGCCGGCCGTGTCGATCAGGGTAATGTCAATGCCCTCATATTGGATCTTCATGTCGATCGCGTCCCGCGTGGTGCCTGGGATCGGGCTGACGATGGCCCGTTCCGCCCCGACCAGCTTGTTCAACAGGCTGGACTTGCCGGCATTAGGCTTGCCGACAATGGCGATCTTGACCGTTTCGTCCTCCTCCTCTTCCTGCTGAGGCGGAAATGACTCGACCAGCACATCCAGCAGGTCTCCCGTACCCGTCCCGTGCAGGCCAGAGACCGCGTACGGCTCGCCCAGTCCCAGTTCATAGAATTCGCCCACGTTCAGGCGGCGGGCCGCGCTTTCTCCCTTATTGACGACCAGAAAGATCGGCGGCCAAAAAATTCCGTCCGGGACTTTCTTCTGGTAGCGGCGCAGGATGTCGGCCACTTCTCGGTCGGAGGTGGTTACACCGGCTTCGGCATCCGTCAGGAACAGGATCGCATCCGCATCTTCGATCGCGATCATGGCCTGCTCCTTGATCTGCTCGATGAAATCAGCCGAACCTATCGAGAGCGGCGTTTTTCCACCGTGGGTCGGGTCGATCCCGCCTGTGTCGATTACGTGGAATTCGACCCCGTTCCACTCAGATTCACCCAGCAAACGGTCCCGTGTGGTCCCGGGGGTTTCATCCACAATCGCAAGGCGTTCACCCACCAGACGGTTAAACAACGTGCTTTTCCCTACGTTTGGTCTTCCAACTAAAGCGACAACAGGTTTAGGCATAAGAAAATTCCAAATTCGTTTGTTATGGGGTAAAGATAGGGCTGGCGGTAGGGACAGGCGTATTGAACGGAGTCCTGCTGATCACTACTTCCAATGTTCCCGGCAGGATCGATTCAACCACGATATCCGAAATCAAGACCTCCACCTCGGGGGTTAATTGATGTGTGCCTGCTCCCAGGTCGGTTACATCGATAATCACGCGCACATCCTGTGGCGAGAGCGTATCCAACAAAGGAAGTGGCCCTGAGAGAATCACATCCACATTGTCGGGGGCAACCTGCACGAACAGGCTCGCCAACAGGCCTTCGACTTCGATGGCCTTGTTGGAAAGCGTCAGGCTGCTTTGGATGGGGGTGACGTTTACCCGTACCAGTACCGTCTGCTCGCCGACCAGGGATACGCCTTCCGGTAAAATGACTGCCAGCCGCGTGGTGACTTCATCATTGGCGTTTTCAAGGTCGAGCGGTTGCGTTTCGAGCGCACCGGGCAATGAGTTGACCAGCGCAGGATCGCCGGAGAATACTGTCACAACAGGCGGGAAGACCGAGATATTGGCCAGGCGATAGCCGCTGGCCACCTGCCCGCTGACCACGACCTTCACTGCCAGGTCCCGGTAGCCGCCCTGCTGGCTGACCGGCAGCGTGACGGCCACTTCTGCGGGATTAAGTCCCAAACCAGCGACGATCTGGTTATTCTCATCCAGAGGCTGCACCGTCAAAGTCTGGTCAACACTTTCGCGCACGCCTGCCAGGTTTAGCGCAACGCGAACCTGGCTCACGCGCTCTACCTGTGACTGCGGGCCCGAAATGGTGATTTCTTCTGGTTCTAGCTCTGGCTCCCCGGCCTGATACCCGATGGCAGGCTCCCCTGTGACAACCAATGCGATCGGGAAGGTTCGGGTGGCGATGGACTCCATGGTAACGGTGGCAGTTCGCGGCGTCTTAGATATGATACGCACCGGGCCGGTGGAGATCTGGACTTGAATTTCGAGCGTATGGTCTCCGTTGCTGAGTCCAGATAAGTCCAAAATCGCCCGTATGGCGTTCTCTTCATTGAGGAGTCTTTGCCATACGGAATTCGGAGCTCGCAGCGTCAACTCGATCTGCTCGGGCACATCCCCGATGACGACCAGGCTTGGGTTCTGACCGACAACCTCCACCGGGATCGGGTTGGGGTAAATGCGAACCTCATCCGGGTCTGCGGCGGAGACAGCAGCCAGCCAGACGGCCAGCGCCATGAGCAAAGCCCACAGAAAGGTACGCAGGTTGGTAACCAGCCAGCGGATCATCTGTCATCATCCTTACG
>JAABUE010000007.1 GCA_011389535.1 Anaerolineales bacterium | reverse complement strand
CCGCTCGACCGGGAGAAAACCATCAATGCCCTGGTAATCGACCTGACCGCGCGCGAAATGCATATTGCCTGGGGCAATCCCTGCAAGAATAGTTATCACACTTATCATTTGGATGCGTGATCAAACATTGTGTGTTGCACCTTTTTGAGGGAATTGATTCGGGCCGACTTAAGAAATTTATATAGTACCCAGGAAGTCCACTGGTTGAATAACAGGGAGCAGCGCAGGCTGGTAATCTGTAACGTTCCGGGTAAGCAAATATTCTGCCCTGCACTGCAAAGCAGAAATCATCTGGACCGCATCTTCGAAATCACGATAGTCAAGGTTAAGCGCCTGTTCGATTGTGGTCTGGTCGACGGGGGCAATTTCTAAGATCTGCAATAAATTGGTGATGCTGGCGCGGGCATGGGCTGAAGACTTGTCTTTCTGAATGAGATAAAACAATGTGGTTACACTATGAGCAGCGATAAATCCCCTTATCCGTCCTGTTTCAGCCAACGTCAATAACCGTGCTGAAGCTTCGTAAAAAGGTTCCCGCCTTTGAAGAACATCCAGAAGGATGTTGATATCGATCAGTATGGTTGGGCTATTTGCCATATTTCTCAGCCAGATGATCCTTGTGATCCTGGATGGTGACGTCCTGGGATAATGTGCCGCTCAACCGGCGGACAATCGGCGCATCCTCGAACGGTTCCTGGGCAGGAATGCGGCGGAGATACGCTTCGATCAGGGCTGTCAAGGTTGTATCGTTCTGTTTCGCGTAACGCTTGACATTCTCGAGTAATTCCTTTGGAACACGCACAGTTAATTTTGTATCTTGCATCTCAACTCTCCTGCCGTACATAATAGCATCGAATCGTACGGCTGTCAACAACTCCGCTTTAGGCTTCAGCCAGTCTTTTCTTTGGGGCAGACTCTCTCAGTCGCAGCGTTGCCAGGGAAGCTGCCAATACCAACCCGGCCGTCATCTGGAACACAAGCGGAAATCCCCATATATCAGCCAGTGTACCGGAGAGCAGCGTGCCGAAGGCCCCGGCTGTGAACATGATCCCCAGCGTCAGCCCGGAGGCGAGCGCCATGCCCCCGCGGATGACGCTTTGCGCGATGACCACGATGATGCTATGGACCGAGCCGGTCAGCATGCCGGATAGGGGAATCAGCAAATATAACCAGGGCGACCAGCCAACCAGTGAAATTAAAAACAGCGGAACTCCTGCCAGGGCCAGCATGGTCCCGGCCACACGCTGTTTTCCGAACCGGTCCGCCAGTTGACCGCCGAGCACGTTTCCCAGCGCTGAGCCGCCCATGAACAGCCCGGCGATCAGGCCGTAAATCGCGGGCGTTTGTCCCAAATCACTTAAGTATTTCGGGAGAAATGTAACCATGTTCTGTTGCGCCCACGCTTGTAGCACCGCGACCGCCGTCAATGTAACGATGAACCAGATGCTGTGATTGATTTTGTCCACAGCTTGCACGTTCTCACTGGCGTGGGAAGGACGGGTATGGCGTAATTGCCAACCGGCGTTAAGTGCAACCGGCAGGCACAAGCCTGCCGGGATAAGCAATCCTGGTAACCCGAACCGGTCCAGAAGTGGCCCGGTGATGATCGGGCCCATGAAGAGTCCTACCTGGCCAAACATAAAGAAGAACGAAGCCGCGGTTGTTTCCCGCCCCGCGTAGTGCGTGCGGCCGCGGACAGTAGCCTGCATCGCGCCTGCGGGATGCAGCGCAGCCGAGCCCAGGCTGGCGATCACCAGAAAGATCAGAGCTTCGGTCCCCGGCAAAAACATGGCCAGCATGAAGAAGACCATCATCCATAACAGACCACCGGCGGCCAGCCAGCGAGGGCCGAACCGATCTGTAAGCCAGCCGAAAACGGGCTGGGTGATCGAGGCCGTTGCTATGTACAGGGTGGAGATCACACCAATGTTGGCATTTGTCAGTCCGAGCGGCCCGCTCAAATAGGCCAGCAGCACCGGACGGCTGCCGTTGAGCAGGTCCACCATCAAATGTCCGAACGCAATCGATGAGAACAGTGAGTCAAGCAGAAGGGGCATGCATTACCTGTAAAGTTTGTTATTTACGATGTACACGTAAACAGATTGGGACAAATAATAGCGGAACGGCTGTCCTGCGCGGATGCGACTGCGGATGTCGCTCGAGGAAATCTCTAACAGCGGCGCATCCACAAACCTGACCTTGGCCTGTGTGCCCGGCACCGAGCGTTCCAGCGCTGACAGGTCGATTGAGTCGCCGGGGCGGCGGATCACGCCAATCTCGTGGCAGGCAGATACAAGGTCCGCGGGACGATGCCAGGTGGGCAGGTCTCGCAGCGAGTCGCCGCCGATCAACAGGATCAGGTCTGCGGATGGGTACTGGTCGGCCAGCAGTCGCATGGTATCGACCATATAGTGCGGGCCCGGGCGGTCCATTTCGATGCGCGAAAGCTGGAAGTTCGAGTCATTTGCTATCGCAAGCTCGAGTATCGCCAGCCGGTGTTCGAGCGGGGTAATGGGTTGTTCGAGTTTGTGAGGTGGGACAGGGGTGAGCACCCATAAAAGGCAGTCAAAATTTAAATCTGCGCAGGCCTCAGCAGCCAGGATCAAATGGCCGATGTGGGGAGGGTCGAAGGTGCCTCCGAAGACACCAAGCCGTTCGCGGGACATGGGCGAAGTATACCCTTCATGACCCCATTTAAGAAGGAAAGCGTAATGTATGGCTGCGGGTATGATATAACGCAGTTGGCCCGGTTGGAACGCAAGGTACCGGGGCTATCTTTTTAATTTGGAATCCAGGTTTTGCCAGATCGTTTCCGAAAGATTGCTGCCCGCCCTGCGCCGCAGATTGACCTTGTAAACGGCGCGTTCCCCTTCCCCAATTTGAATCAACCAGGCCTGCTCTGAAAGCTTTTCCAAAGCCTCGTCCAGGTTGGCGCGTGTCAACTGTTCCCCCTCGGGCAAATGCTCGATCGTTTCGCGCAATTGAGCGTAATTCATTTTCGTTTGCCGTAGCATGAGGCGCATGATTTTACGCAGGGTGGGAGGCAGGTCAGCAAGGTCGAGGACGGAGATCCCACCTTCGTTGCGCTTATCGTCTATCTGCTTTTGTAAGCGGTCGAAAATTCCAGCCATTTGCGCCTCCCTATCTAATATAACTCTGGCATGGGTACAGGTTCGGGTTGTGGCTCACATTCACCGCACCAGACTACGTTTGCCACGGCCAGGCCCTTCGGGGTTTCGGTGCTGCCTAAATACATGGCGATAAATGTAGCCATTGGTTTAACATGCTCTTTGCAGACGAACCGCCCACAGAACTTACAGGCGGCTCGCGCCGGTTCTTCACAGTGCCAGCACTTCATCTTCTTCGCCTCCAGGTAACCGAATAGTGTATTTTTATAGATATAGTATCTCCGTTCACAAAGTGGTTTCCATCAATCAGGAACGTTTAGCCCGGGTACTATGGCACCGACAAAATTGCTTCCGCTACCTTGCGTAATTCCTGCGACCAGGCATGCAGTGGATACCTGAGCGAGAACAAATCTTTACTTGCATTATCGGCCAGTTCAAAATTCAACGGCAAAATGCCGGTCAAAGGTGCCTTATAAGCAGCCTCGATCTGTCCTTTGAGATCGTCATAGTCGTAACCGGGAACCGCTTTGTTGACCATCAACATCAGTTTGGGAACGTCCAGGCTGCGGGCAATATCAACCGTCACAGCCGTGCCCTGGAAATCCTGATGGTCGGGGCGCAGGATGACGATCAAAAGATCGGATATGGCTATCGATAGCAAAGTTTCTTCGTTCAGGCCGGGGTGTGTATCGATAAACAGACAATCCAGCTCGAACTCGCTCATCAGGGTTTGCAAACCTTCGTTCAACAGATTAATGTCGAACCCATCCCGCAGGATCTGGCTGATCTCATGCCCGCGAATAGAGCAGGGGAACAGCCACAAAGACTTGCCTGCAAGTTGCGGACGCTGTGTTGCATTATCCCCGACTGAAAAAGCAACTTCCCGGATCGTGCATTTCCCGTGCAGGAAATCGTTCAACGTATTTCCCATGTTGGTTTCATCCAACCCGAACAAAACATGGATGCCGGGCGATTGGATGTCGGCGTCCACAACCCCGACACGTTTGTCCGCCATGGCTACCTGCGCTGCCAGATTGGCCGTGATGTTCGATTTACCGGTTCCCCCGCGGAACGAGTGGATCGATACGATCTTTCCCATTTTGCCTCCCACAAAAAGCTCATTTGTTATCCTTGCGTTGTGCCCGCAGTGTTTGGGCTTGTTTTTTCAAATCGGCATAGAAATCGGTGTTGGTGATTGCTTCGAAAACTTGTTTCCGTTTTGCTTCGTCGATTTGCAGCGCCAATTTTTGCACCTGCTCTTTCAACTCAGTCTCCCGTTCCCTCACACCCTGAACCATAGTGTAAAACTCTGCCATTAATTGTCTGATCTTATCCTGACCGCTCCTTTCTTTTTCTGTCTGCTCCAACCGGGTTTCGCTTAAAAATGAATAATCACCCCTGGCAACGCGCCTGCTCATTTCTGTGATCTGTTCGATATAGCTGGTGTTGTGACGCAATCGGGATATCAGGCTCCTGATAACAGAGAGAGCCAGCTCAGGTTGGCGGGACAAGATTTCCATGAAGTCTTCCCGGCTCAATTCCATGACAGATGTTTCTTCCAGCGCGACTACACCTGCCGAACGTGGTTCACGATCCAGTAATGCCATTTCACCGATAATCTCACCGGCTCCAACCTGGTTCAAAACAACTTCATTTTCTTGCGAATCGTGCGTGACGATTTTTACCGCTCCCGAATTAATAATAAAAAGAGAGTCACCTCCATCGCCTTTGTAAAAAAGGACCTCGTCCTTGCTTAAATTGCGTTTGTGAACCTTCTGCGCAAGTGCAATAAAAAAGTCATCAGGTAATTCATTAAACCAGTTGATTTTTTTCAGTTGGTCGATGATATCTGGTGCCATAAGCGTTATTCAAGCCTCTCGGGTTCCGGCGGCCCTTTAATACGTTCTTCAAGGGCCGACCACAAGCCGCCTCCCTTTTTGCCGCCATTCAATACGGATCGTTCCCGGACTCTAGCCTGCACCCGATCCCAAACCGAGACCATGTCCTCGGTGAACAACCCGCGAACGAACAGCATGGCGTAGGCGCCAATCTCGCGGCGTGCTTCATCCATTTCAGTCTGCATTTCACGAATCTCTGTTTCCACAGCGTTACGCAGCTCAGCTTCCTTCTGGAAACTCTCCAGGGTTTTACGTTTGATGCCGAGGCGCGCCTGTAAGTAAAGGAGTTTTTCTACCTTGCTGGCTGTCTCGGGGCCGAACCGCTCTGCAACCGGGAGCAGCAGGTCCTCCACGCTCAGGAGGCGGTCAACCACAGCGACTTCAGCGCGGGTTACACGGTCGGCCACTCCTAGTTTTTGCTTGATCCAGTTCTGTGCCTGCTTCTTACCACGTTG
This sequence comes from Anaerolineales bacterium, assembly GCA_011389535.1. Classification (GTDB taxonomy): domain Bacteria; phylum Chloroflexota; class Anaerolineae; order Anaerolineales; family Villigracilaceae; genus JAABUE01. Next base: position 36,965 of record JAABUE010000007.1, on the reverse strand, counting down.
CATAACAAGGTAAATGAAAACTGCCCCCAGAACCCCTATGCCAATCGCGATAATCGGAGAGGTGATATGTTCGATCATAATGTTGAAGGACATGTGCTGGCCGATGGCCAGAAGCAAGCCGAGTGCTAAAACCAGCCAACGCGACCGGGTTCTTCTCAGGTGGAATACCCCCAGCGCGATGCCGATAATAGCGCTGCTGGTGGCATGTACCAGGTTTGCCGAGAGTAGTCTAAGGATAACAGCTGGTACTGACGGATCAGTGGCTGCATATTCAAAATTCTCTACGATCGCAAAACCGATGCCCGCAGCAAAACCATAGAGCGCTCCATCAACGGAGTAAGTGAATTTGGGAAGCCGGATCAGGTAAAGCAATATCAGGCACTTCAAGATTTCTTCCAAAACAGGTGCAATGAAGTGGTCGATGGTTTCCCGTGCTACCATCCCGGATATTTCTATGGTCGTGTTTGTTAAAGATGCAAAGAGGTATGCAAAAAAGCCCCAACCCAGGCTTATCAAAATTAAGTGGTACTGGCCGATTTGATAAAAGTCGAACCTGCGGATAATCCCAAGAAAAAGTAATGGAAGGAGAGATGCCAGGATCAGTCCGAAAATTAAGCCCATAATGGAATCTTACCTTATCTGACAAGCGGTTGCAACACCAGAGCCAAGATTTTAAGGGAAAGACGATAGCAGCAATTGCTGCTATCGTCTCTTTGTCGGTTCTTCATAGAAAGGGAATGTTATCGCTTGCGTCGAAAAAATAGATAGGCCAACAAGATCAGCCCGCCAAAGGCGATAAATAAACTGGCGTTCAAATTTTGTCCGCTTGCGGCTGGTTGAACGGGTGTGTCTTTATACAGAAGGGGAATACTTACAAACAGCAGCAAAACCACTGCCGCTAAAGATATGCGTAGGTTCTGACGCCGCCGGTTGTGCTGCGATTGCCATTTCCGCCCAGATGGCTTACGGGCGGATAAAAATCTCTGCCAGAAAGGTTCGCTTGCTTTTGTTTCTTGTTGTTCCCTTTGCATAACAATATTTTGGCGCATACGAAGGATAGCTGCCTCGCTGGGTCCGTCTTTGGGGACGGCGTTTTTCAGGCGCAGAGCGGTTTGTTGGAGCGCACGCAGTTCGGGGTCAGGCGTGAACGGGTCCGTGCCCTCTTCAGCAGTTCCTGCAAGGATCTGGTCGGTAAAGTCGGCGAGTTGATCTTCAACCGTACGATTATTATTTTGAGGTTTGTTCATCTTTCACTTCCATCTTTTCTCGAAGAGCGGATAATGCGCGGCGAAAGAGGGATTTGGTTGCCTCCGGATTTTGCTTAAGTAGTTTTGCAATTTCATTGAATTGCAACCCCTCAGCGAAGCGCAGGATTATCACTTCACAATATTGTTTGGGCAGTTGGTTCAGGGCAGCGAATAGAGCGATGCGATCTTCCACGGAATTGGTGTTGCTTTGATCACTGCGTCGCTCGGCATGCACCAGATCAACCTGCATGGTCTCTTTTTTGCGAGAGCGCCTGCGATAGTATTCTGCCACTTTATTATTCGTTAAAGAGCGAAGCCAGGTACTGAACTGTGCTTCGGCTCGGTATGCCGGGAGAGAACATAAAGCGGCAAGAAACACTTCTTGTGTTACGTCTTCGACATCCGTTTCTGGGATTACGAAACACACCCGTTTATAGACCGCCTTGACATGCCGGTTATAGAGAGAATCAAATGCCAGCAGATCGCCTTGTACGAACTGTTGAATCAGATATTCGTCGCTGACATTTGGGAGTGATGTCATTGGGCGCGTTCTATAAACTTAGTTGTCATTTGCGTATCAGTTGGGTCGTACACTTAATTTCAAAATTGCTTGCAAGCCAAAAGATAACAGTATGTAAAAAGTATAACATTGAACTCGGGGTTACAACCATTACAGTATAAGGTTTAACTGCCCTTTATATTCCGTTGACATTCACATCCTTTTCCGCTAAACTATACGAAAAGACTACACGCTGATTATGATAAGGAGGCGCGATGTCTGCGGACACTATTGTAGCTCATTTAACCTCACAAAGTTTGCTTCCTCCGGCGATCAAGGCCTGGGAGATGTATCTTAATGACCAGGGACGCTCTCCAAATACTGTTAAAGCCTTCCTTTCAGATGTACGCATCCTGACCCAGTTCATGCCCCCGGATCGTACTCTGGGCGCCATTACTACCAAAGACCTCAACCGTTACTTCGAGTGGATGGAGAAGGAACGTCCCATCCCATGCAGCCCGAAAACATTGGCCAGGCGAATTACTTCTACCAAGTCCTTTTTCCGCTGGCTGCACCAGTACGGTGTTTTGTTAGTAGACCCGGCTGAAAAGGTTTTACAACGCTCGGTGATGAGCCCGTTGCCCACTGTGCTGACCGAAGAAGAAGTACAGGCTGTGCTGCAAGCTGCGGACAGCCACCGCCATGAGCGCAAACCGGATGCCCGTCCGTATACGTTGGTCTATTTATTATTGTCAACCGGCATCAAGAAGAGCGAGTGTCTTGGAATTCACCTCAACCACATTGACCTGGAAGCCCCGTCTGGCCCGCTGGTCTTTATCCGTTATGCCAGCCCATCCAACCGTTACAAGGAACGCAAAATACCTTTGCCTGAAGACTGGATTCTCGCTTACCGGGAATACCTGACCCAATACCAACCCGTAGACCAGTTTTTCCCATGGTCACCCCGCAGATTGGAATATCTGTTGGAAGATATCGGCAATGAGGCTGGCCTCGGTGAAAAACATCTTTCCTTCGATATGTGCCGCTGGAGCAGTACGTTGATGGATTATCGCGAAGGCTTTGAACTTGAAAAGATTCGCCAGAAACTGGGTGTTTCCAAAATACAATGGCGAGAGATAAATTTGAAACTGAGACAGTTAACCGAGCAACAAAAGTGAGATACCTAACTAACAGTAAAACGGCTCCCGAATAACGAGAGCCGTTTTCTTTTATGATGGCTTTTGTGCCAGGGTGAAATAAATAACCTGGCGTGTCTTGTCTGTCAGCCGGTAGGGGTGTGCCGGGCGGTACCCCGGTACCCAGATAACGGTATCTCCCGAACATAGAAGGGGCCAGGCCTCCCGAGCCCGCAGTGGCAATTTCTCATTGATAAAGAAATCGGACAGCTTCAGAGTATGGCCGTCCATGCCGAAGGGCTCGAAGCGGTCTCCGGGCCGACGGGAGCGGACCTCCAGTTTTTTGGATAACCGGCTCGCGTCCAACCAGACCTGAAAGGGATTCTCGTTGTTGAGCGCCTGCTCTAATGCCAGAGCCGGGATGCGCCACTGCTCGCAAGAAAACAGCCAGCCACCCGAAAGGTTCAACTGTCCGGGAATGGGCAACACCATCGAGTCTTCAACCTGAGGCATTTGGGGCCAGCGCTCGAAGGGTAACTTCACAGACTTGCCTGCCAGGTAGACTACATCCCCTTCTAGAAGCAGACGCACGCCACCGGTCAGATCGAGTCGGCCATAGCGCCTGGTGGAAAGGAACTCTGCAGCGCTGTCCAGGGTCGAAAAGCGCATGTCCGTAATCCCCGGTACAACCTGCTCCAGCGCACGACGGATCAGGTTACGCTGCAACCCCGACGCATAGGCGCAAAGCATTTCAGCGTCAAATGTGATCAAGCCAGGCTGTTCCGACCGTACGCACTCGCTCCAGGTTGCATCGATCACTTCGATCAAGGCTGAGTAATCGCTCGCCAGCGAGCGCGCCGTGCGCCAAACCGCCTCGCGAAAGCGCGGATTATAGGTCTCCAACTGTGGGATCAGCAAGTGACGGATGCGATTGCGCAAGAAATTGAGCGAATCGTTGCTCGGGTCGTAATAGGGCCGTAATCCGTTGGCAGCGCAGTACACGACCGTCTCCTCGCGCCAGATATCCAGCAACGGACGTACCAGTGGCATGCCTTCATCAAAGGTCGGTAACAGCGAACGGTAAGTCATACCTTTCAAACCGGTCAGGCCGGCGCCGCGTAGAAAATTCATCAATACGGTTTCAACCTGGTCGTCCGCAGTGTGACCGACAGCCAATGCCTGAGCATTTCGCGTTCGTGCCTGGTCGAATAGGAAACGATAACGCATCGTCCGGGCTGCTTCTTCAATGGACAGTCCTTCGTTCTCGGCAAAACCGCGCACATCCCCGCTTTCGAAGATTGAAGGGATATTTTTTCGAGATGTAGTTCGCTCGAGGGCGTTTGCTTCCGCGTCCGAATCCGGGCGTAGCTGGTGGTTGAAGTGGGCCACAATGACAGGATAGCCGGCCTGGCGCAATGCCTCCATCAGGCACAGGCTATCGGGCCCACCTGAAACTCCGACCAAAATCGATCGTTCACGGGTCAATTTGCAATTTTCGCGGAAAATGGAGTCGATGTTATTTAACATCAGGTCTATTAAACCACAAAGATTGCCGGGGATGGCAATCTTCGTCAAGATGTTTTATAGCTCGTAAAGTTCAACCAGAACCCCTGCTGTGCTCTCCGGATGGATAAAGGCATACTTTTTTCCGTCCGCGCTGGTACGAGGCTCCTCGTTTATCAGCCGCACTCCTTTTGTGCGTAGCTGTGCCAGCATTCCCGCGATATCATCCACTTCCAGGCAAATGTGATGCATTCCAGGGCCGCGTTTGGCCAGATACCTGGCGATCCCGGAATCATCGCTGGTTGGCATAACCAACTCCACTTCTGAGCCTTCCAGGGGTAGAAAGGCTATTTGCGATTTCTCAACCGGCACATCGCGCAGCTCGTGCAGTTCCATGCCAAGCGCATCACGCCAGAAAGACAAGGCTTTTTCCATATCGTCTACAACGACTGCAACGTGATTGATCCTTTTAATGTGAGACATTTTGCTCCTGGTTAATTGTATGTTCGATCAAATCGATATAAGCCCCTTCGAGTAACGCCTCTTCCCGGACCTCCAGCCTGCGCATCAGATCTTCAGCGATAGCCTGTCCCTCGGCCTCACTCTGATCTTCCTTCAAAACGACTTCCAGTTCCATGAAATGACCCAGCCCCTCCACATCGTCCAGGTGGATGCGAGTCTGCCCGACCATGTAGAGATATCTGGTTTTCCTGACCACGCCGCGGACGCCGAGCGCCAGGGAAAGGGTTGTTTTGAGATTTTCGGGGTCACGGGTCTCAGCCAGATGGTAATCGGAGCGTTTGGGCCCGCCTTGATCGGGACGTTCGTAATAAATGAGATAACCCTGCTCAGGAGCCTGAACACGTAGCTTCAAGCGTCCTTTCGGGGTATTGAAAAAGATATCTTCCTGCGCAATAACGGTTAACGGTTTGTCGCTCAGGGATTTAGCCCGTGCTTTCAAAGCTTCAAAGTCATCGACACGGGCTTTGATCTCAATATTGGTTGGCATTTCTTGGCTATTATCTCTTTAAACTAAGTTTCTGTTCCCCCGGGCCCTGGACACGTTCTATCTCACCGCGCGCTTCCAGGTCGAGCTTGACCGTGGTGACATACCAGGGAATGGAGCCTTCGAACCGGTTTCGCAACTTGTAATCGACCAGCGAAACCAATCCCTGGTATGTGATAATGCCCTGTGACCGGACAGCATCCAGGATGGCCTGCCGGATCATCTCATACTTGGTGCGACTGATATTCACTCCTTGTTTGCCTTCTTCCGGATGTAAGGTCAGGATTTTTTCTTCGTCCATGTTTGCCTCCGCTAAAAGTGTACCATAACCGCTCAGGGAATCGCGTTGTGCGCTTAACTGGAAATATGCAGTGCCATTTGTCATGATGATGCAAGGCTAAATATATCCAGTCTGGCATACCCTCAGTGCAATCATGGATATGCTCAAACGCTCGCATCGTTCGTTGCATACTGCCAGTCTGCTGGCGAATGTGCAACAAGATTTACAGATACTTTTTACCTCCATATCAGAATCGATTTTGCTGATTGAAGCCAATGGGACGATTATCGTCTCCAACGATATCAGCTCAAGATGGCTGAAACAGAGCGCGGATGAGCTTGCAGGGGAGAACCTTTTTGGCCTGCTCACGCCCTTTGGGATTCCAATCAGGGAATGGGTGTATGAGGCAACCAGCAAGAAAATAATCTTTGAATGCGACACGCACATTGGAGAGCAGTTCCTTCATTTTCGTTTAATCCCTGTTTCAGAAGGGAATAAGATCATGCGCCTGATCATTATTGGTCAGGATGTCACCGAGCACAAATGGGCAGAAGAGCAGGTGCGGGAATTTACCGGACAGATGGAGCGAAAAGTACGCGAACGTACAAAGGAGCTGGAAGCGCTCAATCGAAAACTGATCGAGGATAAGCAGCGGTCTGAAATCCGGGCAAGCCTCTCCCAATACTTAATGCGGGAATCTCGGGATTACAATCATCTGCTGGAACATGTCGCTACCGAAATCGCGGACTTGATCGGGGATACCTGTTTGATCGCGCTTTTCACTACCGATCTGACCCAATTGGAGGTGCGGGCTTTCACGAATCGCTCTGTTGTCAGCCTGCAACGGCAACGTGAGAAGCTGCTCAATCGCTCTATCTCGGTTGAATCTAATGTCATCGCCAGCCGGATCCTGGAAGGGAGGAGGTTTTCAGCAAAGGACATTTCGAGGGAAAAGGCCTCAAAACTACTTCCTGCTGATTTTGCTGAGCTGCTTGGAAAAGATGGCATAAAAGTTTTGGAAGTGTTTCCCTTGCATGCCGGTGACCGTTCTTTGGGTATGCTGACAATGGCCAGGGAATTTGGAAACCCTTATTCCGAGGAGGAGATTTCTTTTATCAGTAGCCTGGTAAGTTCGATAGCGTTAGCCATCCAAAACGCGCGGCTTCTCGAACAGCTTACCGAGAGTCAAACCCAGTTACGCGGTCTGTCGCAGCAACTTGTTCAACTACAGGAAGAACAATTCAGTCACCTGGCAGAAGAACTGCATGACAGCATCGGGCAGGATATGACAGCCATCAACGTTAATTTGAACATTTTACGCACCTTGTTACCGGAGAATGTTCCGGAAGGTGTAATTACGCGGCTTGCAGATACCGAGAAATTGGTTGTAGATACTATCAAACACGTGCGCTCAACCATGTCAGAGTTGCGCCCACCGATGTTGGACAAATATGGATTAACCGCCACCCTGTACTGGTACTGCGAAGAGTATCAGCGCCGGACAGAAATCCAGGTCCACATCAATGACCGGTATATGCAGGACTCTCGTTTGCCGGCTGAGATTGAAATTGCACTCTTTCGGATTGCGCAAGAAGCTCTCAACAACGTTGCCAAACATGCCAACGCGACTCAAATTGATATTGAATTGTTTGAAGAAGTAAACTACACCATGATGGCCATTACAGATAACGGAAACGGATTCGACCCGAAAATCCACGGTCCACGAACCTCGCAACATTGGGGTATCCCTCTGATGCGAGAACGTGCGCGAACAATCAATGGAGAGTTCCTGCTTCGCTCCGTGCCCGGGCAGGGGACTCAAGTCGTTGTACGGGTGGGAAAAGCGACATGACAATCTCCGTCTTCCTCGCTGATGACCACCGCGTGCTTCGTGACGGCCTGCGGATTCTGCTCGAATCGCAGGCTGATATCCAGGTTGTAGGGGAAGCGGAGAATGGCAAAAAAGCCATTGAAGGTATCTGTGCTATAAAACCGGATGTCGCAGTGATGGACATAACCATGCCAGAATTAAACGGCATAGAAGCTGCCCAGATCATTCACGAAGCCTTGCCCACAATCGGGATCGTTATCCTTTCGATCCACTCGGATCTGGAACACATCTTTCGCGCTCTCCAGGCTGGTGCACAGGGATATATACTAAAAGAATCAGCCGGTTCGGAAGTGGTCTCGGCTGTCCGGTCGGTGTACATGGGCCGCCGGTATTTGAGTCCGAGTATTCGGGATACGCTGATGGAAGCGCACATGCAAAACCGTCAGATGGAGAGTCCGCTTGACCAGCTCAGCATGAGGGAACGGGAAGTGCTGCAACTGACAGTGGAAGGCCACTCCAGTGCCGCAATTGCTGAAAAACTTGCCTTATCCCCCAAAACAGTTGAAACTTACCGCAGCCGATTGATGGTGAAGATAGGAGTGCGCCACCTGCCAGAGCTGGTCCGCTTTGCCATCAAACATGGCATAACCTCTTTAGATTAAGTGACTAAATGTCTGTGTTCGCTAACCGTTTCCCTCATATTTAAAGAGTATCTGGATTGTCTCTTCAGGAGATGTATCGAGCAGACGATATGCCTCTCCGGCTTGCTCAATGGGGAAACGATGCGTGATCCATTTCTCCGGTTGCATGCGCTCCAACGCCTCCCATACAACCCCGAACCTGCGCGCCTTGTCCCAGCGACCGCGCAGCCCGGGCGCGATCGTGCTGACCTGCGATGAGATCAGCTGGATGCGGCTGCGATGGAATGCCCCACCCAGATCGAGCGCGGTCTTTTTCTCGCCGTACCACGAGCCGATGATGACCCGCCCGCCAAAACCGGTCGATGCGATTGCATCATCAAGGGCGGCGGGAGCGCCGGAAAGTTCCAAGGAAAGGTCAGCGCCAGAGGGAAGCTGCCCACGGACACGTTCCCGGAAATCAGGTGCGTCCGGGTCGAGCGTGGCGGCCACGCCCAGGGACAGGGAGGCTTCCCTTCGGAGCGGGTAGCAGTCACAGGTCACGAGGGAAGCGAGCGGGAATTCCCTCAGCAGGGCGGCCGTCAGCAGTCCGACGATCCCCTGTCCAAACACCAGCGCCCGTTCTCCCAGGATCGGCGCAGCATCCTGCACCAGATTAACGGCGGTCTCCATGTTTGCGAGGAAACAGGCTGTTTCGGGGGATATCCCTTCGGGAACGGGTAGAAGCTCCTCAGGTTTTGCGATGAAGTGGGAAGTGTGAGGCTGGAACGCAAAGACTAGTTTGCCCAGCCAGCGGTGGCGCATATCCTTGCTGATTTTGGTCACCCTGCCAACGCAGGCGTAGCCATACGAGACCGGGTAGTCCAGGCTGCTGCTGAGGGCGTCGTTGTTGTCAGCCAGACCCTTTGGGAACTGCCCGCGATAGACCAGCATCTCCGTGCCCGGGCTGATGGCTGAGCAAATCGTCTCCACCAGCATCTGTCCCGGTGCAAGAGGGGGCAGGGATGCCTGCCGAAGTTCAACCTGTCCTGGCGCGGTGAAGTAGAGACTCTTACGAACAAGCATAGTCCAATTTTACCCCCTAGATCCTATAGTAGTAACGACTTTAGTCGTTCTTTGACCAGAAACGACTAAAGTCGTTACTACAGCAATTCCTACTTTCTCGTCATCGGCCGGTCGAGCCACAGGAAGACCAGCAGAATAATTTCAGCGGCCTTGGCGTAGTACCCAATGGCGCTGCTCGTGCCGGCCACGAACTGCTTGTCGCCCATGACCACCCACAGGATGATGGTCAGCAGGGTGTAACCAACCAGCACCCACCAGACCAACTTGCGCCGCTCCTGGAAGAAAGGAATAGGCAGAAAATACGCCCCGAGCAAACCGAGGTAGCCCAGGCCATTGAGCATGAACATGATATCTGGGAACAGCGTGATGTGCAAAAACGCCGTAGCTAATGCAGCCAGGATGATCACATAATGTTTACCGCTAAGATTCATAGTCGTCCTCCTTTACTGATATATACGATTAAAAACAACGGTTTGGATTTTTATTTTACCTGCCAAACACCCTGCCCGCCAGCAGCAAACCCAGACCGCCATTCAGGATGTCGCGGGCACGCATCAGCAGCGTCAGGCTGATGGCAACCGCGGCTGGCTGCCCGAAGACTCCCAGGGCGAACACCTGGCTGGCCTCCAATGCGCCGAGCCCGCCGGGTAGCGGCATCAGAAAAGCCAGTTGCATCGCGGTCAGTGCTGCGAAGATCTGAAGTACGCTCAACTGCACTCCCAGGATCTCCAGCATTAACACGTACTCAGCCGCGATCCCCGCCACCGACAGCAGGGAAACTCCCACAGCGGCCAGCAGGGCTGGGAAATGCCGCTGGCAAAATGAAACGGCCATCCGCTCCGAAGCAAAGATCAGCCGCATCGTTTTTGTCTTTTGGGGAACAAATCGCTGGGCGCGCAGGAGGGCCGAAAGGGGCGTGATCCCGTTATACATCAGCAGGATATGCGCGAGCGGCCAGGCCAGCAAAACGCCCAGCCCGATCAGACTCCCGACCGGCCTGCTCCCGGTATCGGGGATTAATCCCACCTGAAAAACCGCCCACGCGCCTACCGCCAGCAGCAGAAAATTGACCAGGAACTCGAGCAGCTTATCCATGATGACAGCCGACGTGGCGCGGGCATAGCTCAAACCGTGGTACTTTTGCAAGTAGATGACCTGCAAGGGTTCGCCTCCCACCTGGGGACCGGGGGTGAAATAACTCAACCCAAAGGCAGACAGGCGGTAACCGATCAGTGGCAGGAACGGGATCCGCCGGTTTTCCGCGCGGACGATGATCCACCAGCGGGCGGTCATCAGCCCGATGACGAGCGCGTTCAGGGATAGCAACAGCGTGATTTGCCAGAGTCGTAGCTGCCTGAGGCTGACCCAGATTTGGCTTAAAGGTACGTTACGTAAAGCCCACCAGAGTAAAGCGGCAAGAATGATGTATATCAGAAATGTTCGAAGCAGCCTTATCCATGAACCCTTATTGTTCCCTGAGAAGGCTACCGGAGGGAGACTGGAAATCTGGCGTTGTGAGTCTCCTCTTCCTTCCGGAGAGGGATAGGGTGAGGGCGCGCTCAAAGAACGCTCACCCCTTCACCCTCCGGCGGATTCTCGACCAGGCGCTTCATCTCCCCCAACACGGCCTGGTGGAGATCTTTGGTTGCTTTGCTGCCCAGCACTGCGACCGTGATCGGCTTGCCAATTTGAACGGTCACGTGAAGTGGCTTTTTGTTCAGAACGACGTGCGCCAGCAGCTGCAGAGCCGCGGCCAGTTTTTCCCGGTCTTCTCGTGTCTTTCTCAAGCGGGTCAATGGATGCCGGGCTGTCTTTTCCCAGACCACGCCACGCACCAGGACTGGCAAAATGGCCGTTTCCGGCGCTATGCGGACGAAAAATCCCACGCTGTCTGTCCAGCCTTGCAGTGCATCGCTGGAGCCAGGATAAACGTTCGGGTCGGGCTCGATCTGCCCGGCAGGGAAGGTCAGGGCAGCGCCGCCGGAGTGGAGATGGGCGCTCACCTGCCGGATGAGTGACATGCGCGTGCCCGGATCGTCGGTAACGTAGTATAGTCGCTGGCTGGTGTTGGGCAGTGCTTGCAGGAAGGGACGCTCCGTAGCGATGATTTTCAGGTCAGGACGGTTCAAGGCCGAGAACAGGGCCAGGGTATCGACCATTCCCGGGTGGTTGGACAAGGCCAGAAAAGGGCCGGCAGGCAGGGGAGCGGAAAAGAGGCGCAGGGTACGAACGTATCGTCGCTGCGTTTGGCGCGCCGCCTCCACCAACCCGACAGTTCGGACTGCATCGTCGAAATCCAGCATCTGGTTGGCAAATTTCCGTGCCGGGCCTGCAAAGAATGAACGCAGTATCCAGGCCAGCCTCGGACGGCCTTCCCAGCCAAAGGAAGCGATCAGGTCATCGAGGTTGATGGCGCTTAGAGCGTTCAGCCGGTCAGGCCGAAACGATTCCAATAAGAGCGAAGTTGAAGTACTTGATTCCATGAATATTCTTTGCCTGTTTGGTTGAATGTCGTCCTTACTCGGCCTCCATTGAAAAATGGAGGGGATAGCCTTCCAATCCGGCAGCGAAGTGTGCCTTGTTGATCCGCTTCTCCGCTTCGCTCCTGGGCAGGATCTGCACAACGGCCAACCCGTGGTAGTGGGCAGTGTACATAACTTTGATCGCATCGGGTGGCAGGAGCATAAAGATACTGCTCAACACATGCACCACAAAGTCCATCGGCGTAACATCATCGTTGTGGATGATGACCCTGTACAACGGTTCGTAGGCCGTTTCCTGCTGCTGGTCTTCGCCGATTTTGATGTCTGGAACGGTCTGTGTTTTCATTTAACACTAGGCCAGTCCGTTGAGTCGCTCGATTTCGTCCTCGGTTAATTCGATCTCGGCTGCGGCCAGGTTCTCGGCCTGGTGTTTCGGGTTGAGCGACATGGGGATGGCGATCACGCGCGGTTGGGAGATCAGCCAGGCCAGCGCGGTCTGGTATGACGTGGCGCCGTGGGCATCTGCAATCGAGCGCAGGGTGGTGCTTCCTCGCAGGCGACCCTTTTCGATTGGTGAGTAAGCGGTCAGCAGGATATTATTCTTCTGACAATAGCTCAACACACCGTTGCGTACGTAGGAACGATCTGCCAGGCTGTACGAGACCTGGTCGGTGAAGATCGGCGATTCGGACTCCGCCCGGGCCTGTTCCAGCAACCGGACGTCAAAGTTGCTGACGCCAACGTGCCGGATCCTGCCCTCGCGGATGAGCTGGTTCAGCGCCCGGAATGTTTCTCCAAGCGAGATGCTATGGGATGGCCAGTGGATCAGGTACAGGTCGAGATAGTCCATACCCAGCCGGCGCAAACTTTTTTCACAAGCGTCCAGCACATCTGAGTAGCGCAAATTTGCCGGGTCAACTTTCGAGGTGATGAACAACTCTTCGCGCGGGATGCCAGATTCAGCGATGGCCTGTCCAAGCAGTTCTTCGGCATGCCCGCTGGCATAGACCTCGGCCGTGTCGAAATGGGTGTAACCGAGCTCGAGCGCTGAACGTAGCCCGGCCAGGGAGCGTTCGTCCTGGGAGGAATCAGCGTAAGAGCCACCGCCGATTTTCCAAGTCCCAAAGCCGATCTTGGGGATTCTGGTACCATTAAGCGTTTCGTACTTCATATACTGCCTCCATGGCACCATTATACCTATTCGAGGCTTTGGAGGGGCGTTCCGGTTGGGCTGGCAGCATGAACTAAGGCCCGCACTTCTCAATACGCCAAAATATCCTGATTTGGATTTATGGTTCTACACCTTGTTTGGTGAAAACTTCGGTACAATGCATTGTAATGAATCCAGATGATCACCAGTTAGTCCTGCGGGTAGCGAAAGGCGATGAGCATGCTTTCCTGAGCTTGTACGATCGCTATTCGCCCCGTGTTTACGCTCTTACTCTCCGCATGCTGGGCGACATCATGCTGGCAGAAGAGGCCACCCAGGATACTTTTCTCAAGCTGTGGAGCAGGGCGAGACAATTCAACCCCGGCAAAGGTTCCCTGGCTCCCTGGTTGTTGACCATTGCCCATCGAACTGCTTTAGACCGGCTGCGTTTGGAAAGCCGGCGTCCGCCGGTATCGAATTCTGAGGAGCCCGATCAGACCTGGTCCACCCTGCCGGACAAAACCACGCTGAGCAGTGAAGCCCGCTGGCGCAGCCTGCATTTTGCGGTGCAATCCTTGCCCGAAGAACAGCGTCAGGTGATCGATCTTGCCTACTATAAGGGAATGAGTCAGAGTGAAATTGCTGAAGTTTTGGGGTGGCCGTTGGGAACGGTCAAATCGCGCGTCCGGGCTGCCATGCAGGCCCTCCGGCAACACTGGCTTGAAGATCCTGCGAAATAAATCTAAAAGAAGCAATATAAGCGTATTACAAATAGAGTGAATATTTCAGGTGTCCCATGTCTGACGAACGCTGCCTTCCTTATCGAGATAACCTTGCCGCTTATGCCCTTGGCGCACTGGATGCGGATGAACTTCGTGCGCTTGAATCCCACCTGGCAGATTGTCAGAAATGCCAGTCAGAGTTAGCAGATTATCAATCCATAGCCTCTGGCCTGTTGGAGTCTATCCCGCTGCGGACGCCCCCCGCGAGATTGCGTTCGGCTTTAATCGACAGGCTCCCATCCCATCAGTCACGGACTACAAAACTGTTTGCCAATATTTTTAGGCGATTCCCACTTGGACAGATTGCTTCTACTGTGGCCCTGCTCCTTCTGCTCGGCCTGAATATTTTTTCTACACTGCAAATTCGTGAGCTTCAACAAAGACAATCCAGGCTGGCTGAGCGTCTTTCCCAGGACCAGACTGCTATTGCCATGTTGGCATATCCAAGCACACAGGCGCGACCTGTCCAGGCTGATGTTGAGAATCTAGCCGGTTCCATGCTCGTGGACAAAGACAAGAGAGTGGCTGTGCTTGTCCTGTGGAACCTGCCCCAGGTAGAGGCCGGGCAAACTTACCAGGTATGGTTGATCGACTCTGAAGGAGGGCGCACCAGCGGGGGACTATTCAGGCCGCTGGAGGATCACGGCTATACCACAGCAACCATCTGGTCACCACAACCGCTCGAGCAATACGTGGGCGTCGGAGTAACCGTCGAGCCGGAAGGCGGCAGCGAGGGACCCACCGGTTCGCGCGTATTAGGCGTAGATTTATAAAACCTTATTTTCTGCTTTACCTCCCTGGGCAGGTATAAAAAATAAGCCACCCGCAAAACGGTGGCTCTGCCTAATTCACTCCTGCTCCTTATTTCAGGGTGTTCAATTTCTTGACTTTGCATACCTTTCGAGTTTGTCGATATAGATTTCCATATCGTGTGCTTTGATCCACGGGCCGATGGGGTTTGATAAGTGGAACAATGCTGACATAGTCTCTATGATTGATTCCAGCACTCTCGTAAAAGAGGGCATGCCTCTATAAAGGACATATACATCATTGATCTTGCGACGGCTTAGGTACCGCGTATCTCCTACGTGAACAAATGTCCCCAAAAGAAAGGGGATCAGGGTAACGATATCGGTCGTATTTACAATGCGATAAAAGGGAATCTTGATGGCTTTTTCGTATTTGCCATCGCCAACTCTCGGACTCCCGAATGTGTAGCAGGCCGCAACCTGATCATTGAATTCCTCTTCGATCTCCTGGGCGGCAACCGTTGCCAGCGCGGCGCCAAGCGAATGACCGGTGATATAAAGCGGCATCTCGCCAAGGTGCTTGCGAAGTTCTTCCGTGATTGCGTCTCTGACATCATCGAATGCACTTTTAAATCCGATGTGGACCTTGCCATCCACAGTCCTTAATTTGAGGACACGCAGATCGGTTCTAACATCTTCCCATTTGTTTGGCTGAGTCCCCCTGAAGGACAGCACTGCAAACTCGTTGTTCTTGGCAAGAAAAGCCTGGGTGCCTTTTTTATTGAAGGTTTTGATCAGGTTGAACCAACCGCTTTGGAGGCAATACTCCAGGCGTTCTACTTCCAATGGGCTTTCTTCGAACTTGATGTAAGCCAGCCTGGCCATATGGGCTAAGATCCAGGCCATGCGATCGGAATAAGCAGCACGATGGACAGGGGGAGTAGGCAAACTCCCAAGGATTGAAAGCGGCTTTAGTTGTTTGAACGCTTTTCGATATTTCTCTGCTGCCAGGTCGAATTCTCTTTGTTCTGATGCGAAGAGCTCACTCAGTTGTTTTGCCTGTTCCATAGGTACCCTCACGATAAGAATGAATGTTTTTCTAATCATACGCTTATTTTCAGCAAAATACAACCGGATTTGTCAAATTCAACAAGCCTGCCTCATCTGAGGCAGGCTTGTTGAATCGCATCGATTATCTTATGCGGGTATGCCTTCCAATTGAGCCCTGGCGTGTGCAAACCCTTTTTCCATGGCATCGAAGTTGTTGGGGATCAATTTTTGGTGTTTGGCGGGTAAGTGCGCTTTCAACGCAGCTTTGACATCCTCCATTTTCAAGACCGGAAAGGCCGCCAGCAATGCCCCGGTCATGACCATGTTAAGCAGGCGGCGGTTGCCGCAGGCTTCGGCCATTTCGTTGCCGGGCACGTAGATAACTGTGATGTCTTTGCGTTCCGCTTTCCGATCTACCATTGATTCATTGACGACAACCACGCCACCTGTCTGAACGAGATTTTCATATTTGTCAAAAGATGGCAGGTTTAGAGCAACGACCGCGGGCGGATTTTTGACCAGCGGTGAGCCAATTTCTTCATCTGAGATGACGACCGTGCAGTTAGCCGTGCCGCCGCGCATTTCAGGACCATAGGACGGGATCCAGGTAACTTCGTGACCGGTGTCCATGGCTGCGTAGGCCATTACCTGACCCGCAAAGAGCACACCCTGTCCACCAAAACCAGCGATGAGAATTTCTTTTTGCATTGGTTCTCCATTTGTCATTGCGAGCGACCGTAGGGAGCGTACCCTTTCGGGCACTTTGGCAATCTCAAATTACTAATAAGTATGAGATTGCTTCGTCGGGTTTCGATACGCCCAACGAACACGGGCTACTCAACCCTCCTCGTAATGACACTTTAGAATTATTATTTTATTTCCGCCACGCCCGGCGCAACTTTATAATCACCAAGCGGGTAGGCCGGGATCATATGCTCTTCCAGCCAGGTAAGCGACTCAAGCGGGGTAATGCCCCAGTTGGTCGGGCAGGTGGAGAGCAACTCGACCATCGCAAATCCCAGCCCGCGTACCTGGGTTTCGAACGCAATGCGGATAGCCTTCTTTGCCATGCGGATATTCTTGGGGTCATGCAGCGAACGACGAGCAATGTAGCCTGCTCCATCCAGATTGGCAAGAATTTCCGACATGCGCAAGGGATAGCCATGTATTTCCACGTCGCGGCCCAGCGGGGAAGAGGTTGTTTTCATTCCCGGTAAAGAGGTAGGCGCCATTTGGCCACTGGTCATGCCGTAGATGGCGTTGTTGATGAAAATCACCGTAATGTTTTCGCCGCGTCCGGCAGCGTGCATGATCTCTGCCATGCCGATGGAGGCAAGATCGCCGTCACCCTGGTAGGTGAAAACCACACGGTCCGGTAAGACTCTTTTGATGCCGGTTGCCATGGCCGGAGCGCGCCCGTGTGCCGCCTCGACGAAATCACAATCGAAGTAGTTGTAAGCAAACACCGAGCAGCCAACCGGCGCGACGCCAATCGTGCGGTCGATAATTTTCATCTCATCCAACACTTCGGCGATCAGACGGTGCGCCACCCCGTGCGTGCAGCCGGGGCAGTAATGGGTCGGGAATTCGGTGAACGCCTCAGGGCGCTGATATACTAAATTTTCTGGTTTTATTAAGGTTGCCATCATCCGCCTCTATTTCAAGTACTCTACCATGCGCTCATACCAGGCATGCCGCGGGTCCGATACGACCTGCAAGTCCGTCGTTGCAACGCGCTGGATTTCGCTCAGGATTTCATCCGGGAAGGGAACCACGCCGCCGGGGCGTCCGTAGAATTCGACCGGGACCCTGCCCTTGACGGCCAGCTGCACATCGTTGAGCATCTGTCCCATGTTCATCTCTACCACTAAAAAGGCTTGCGCCCGTTTCGACAGCTCATCCAGCACATCGTAGGGGAACGGATTGACCGTGATGGGCCGCAAGAGCCCGACCTTGATGCCTTGCTGGCGAGCAGTCCGCACGGCCGAGAGCGCTACGCGTCCGGCGGTGCCGAAACCGACCACCACAAAATCAGCATCCTCCAGATGATATTCTTTGTACCGGACTTCGTTCTTCTGGATTTCCTGCCAGCGTTTGAACATGCGCAGGTTGGCCACTTCTTCTTCAGCGGGTTCGATATAAATGGAACTTAAAATCCGTCTTTCGCGACCGATGGCGCCATTTGTAGCCCATTCCCAGTCCTTGCGTTTGACGGGCTGCATCGGCGGGAGCTCGGCTGGTTCCATCATCTGGCCGATCGAGCCGTCAGCGATGACGATGCAGGCGGTGCGGTAGCGCTCCGCGAGGTCGAAGGAAAGAACCGTCATGTCGATGGCTTCCTGGACCGTGGACGGAGCCAGCACGATCGGGTTGTAATCCCCGTGCCCGCCGCCGTGGACAGCCTGGTTGTAGTCGCCCTGCGAGGGCGCAATGTTGCCCAGGCCTGGTCCGCCGCGCATCACGTTGACCAGCACAACCGGGATCTCGGTTCCCATGATATAGGAGAGGCCTTCCATCATCAGGCTCATGCCCGGGCTGGAAGAGGTCGACATGACGCGCACCCCTGTGCAGGCCGCCCCGTAGACCATATTGATGGCTGCCACCTCGCTCTCGGCCTGTACAAAAGCGCGCCCGAGTTCAGGCATACGGCGAGCGAAGTGTTCGAGAATCTCAGTCTGAGGGGTAATCGGGTAACCGAAATAGGCCTCAAGACCGGCGCGGATAGCGGCCTCTGCTATGGCTACATTTCCTTTTAGAAGTTCTCTTGGCATATGTTCTCCAGGTGAAATTGTAAGGGCGTAGCATTGTGCTACGCCCTTATGAACTTATACGGCGGCAGGAACCGCCTTGGTAATTTCGCGGTACACAGTAATGGCCGCATCCGGGCAGACCAGCGCGCAGATCGCGCAGCCTGTGCAGCCCTCCTTGAAAATGTGGGCCGGGTGGTAGCCCTTGGGGGTCAGGCGCTCTTTGTCCAGTTCGAGCACATCCTGCGGACAGGCGCTGACACATAACTCACAACCTTTACAATATCTGTCGCTGACTTCAATCCAACCTTTAGCGGGCATTCACTACTCCTTATAATATATTGGACTTACGCAAATGAATGAGGCCCGAAAAAAGGGTCGCGTGCGCAGCACGCGACCCTTTTTTCGGTATCCCTTCGCGCACTGCGTAAGTCCTGATATAGAAGTTGGACAAAAAATGGCTTATCAGCCAATTCATACCCATTATCACCTTTTTGGTCAGGGGTGGATAGTGCCAAGCGTCATTATATGAAGTATACATCTTTCCTTTTATAAATTACGCCTAGCCAAGCCGGGATTAAGAACTTCAAATGAAATTGTTTTGCTAATTTGGTTTGTAGCCGATGTAACGAAATCCCAAAAAGCTTTTTGTGCAATTGTGGAGGGTTGTAACATATTTCGCCCGATATAGATATCTTGACGAAGGCCCTCGCTAAATCCGTCAACATAGATGATAGCGACCCTCTCGGAAACCAGACGTGAAACGACAACTTCTGATACGAAGCCGACGCCCAAACCTTCCTCCACAGCCAGGGCAATGGCCTCTGCATTGCTCAGGGTAAGAACAGGTTGCAACTCTTCGATACGTGTACCGAAGTTTTCCAACCCTTGCTTGACGACTTTATATGTCCCTGAATCCTGTTCGCGGAGGATCAGGCGTGCATTAAACAGGTCATCCAAAGTAGCTCTGCCCTCTTTTGCCCAGGGATGATCAAGCGGTGCGACCAGAACAATCTTGTCTTCATACAATTTAGAAAATTCACAGTTTTTATCGAATTCATGAGTGCTGGCCAGCGCTAAGTGGACTTTTCCCTGTGATAGTTGCTTTAGCGTTTCCTGGCGGGATTGTACCTGGCAGGTTGCCTGCACCTGCGGAAAAAGATGGATGAACTTCGATAGCAATTTCGGCAGGATGTATTTTCCGGGTGTGGTACTGCATCCTACAAGTAAGTGTCCGTGCACTTCACCTTTTAGATTATTCATCACCTCCTGGGCGTGCATGGACATGGTAACCATCTTCTCTGCCATCGGTACAAGCACGGCTCCTGCTTCAGTCAGGCACAGACGCCGGCTGGAGCGGACGAATAACTCGGTTCCGAATTGTTGCTCCAGCGCCTGGATATGCTGGCTGACACTTGGTTGGGTCATGTGCAACCGTTTTGCAGCTATCGAAAAATTCAGGTTTTCTGCTGCAATCAGGAATACACGTAAGCGATGGGTATCTAACATAAAGCCTCCTTGTGCAAGTTAGCACATAAGCAACACTTATATTTATACATAGGAAAACCTTTCTCTACATGTGATATATATCACTTTTCTTTATGACGCAGGGCCTATTAAAATCAATAAGTGAAGAAAAGTACAAGTCGTATAGGTAAACGAAGTTGTAGGGTAACCATGAGGACGCTTTTTTGACCTGCTGAACTTCCCTTGTGTATTCATGAAGGGATACTAAAAGGAGATGGATTCTTGATTAAAAAAGTAAGATTACTTATTTTTGCTTTTGTTTTGTTATTAGTTGGATGTCAGGCTACAACGCCAGAACCCGTTCCAACAAATACAGCAGTCCCCTCCACACCGACGGTAGAGCCTACGGTAGAAGTAGTGGTTGTGGTGGATTATTGTGTTTCTTGCCACACGGATAAGGAACAGTTAATTGACACAGCCAGGCCTGAAGAAGTGGTTGAGAAAGAATCATCAGGCGTTGGCTGAGGGGGCGATGTGGCTCCGTTGGAGCCTTGGGAAAGAGTGCTCGTTTCGCAGAAAGATTTCCAGGAAGATCCGCATAATCAGATGAGATGCGATTTCTGCCATGGAGGCATGCAAGCTCCAGACAAGGAAGATGCGCATGTCGACCTGATTGCTGACCCCAGTGCAGGCGAGACACAAGTTTGTGGTAACTGCCATTCAGTTGAAAACCAGGCATTTGAAACCAGTTTACATTCCACGCAAGAGGGTTACTGGACGGCGTTGGAAGCCCGCTCTGCCCCTGAAAATCATGAAGCTCTGGATACCATGTTTGGCAACCACTGCTCATCATGTCATACAACCTGTGGTGATTGCCATATCAGTCAACCCAACTCGGTCGGTGGTGGGCTGATCAGTGGGCATGTTGTTGAGAAGACTCCTTCCATGACGCGCAACTGCACCGCCTGTCATGGCAGCCGGGTGGGTTCGGAGTACCTCGGAAAACATGAAGGCATTCCTGGCGACGTACACTTCCGGGCAGGGCGCATGAATTGCATTTCCTGCCACGCTGGTATGGATATGCACGATTCCACTGACGCATGCACGGAATGTCACACAGACCCCGAAAGCGTCGCCTTGATCAACAGTGACAGCCGCTATGCCGGGGCGCAAATCCCGTCATGTGAGAGCTGCCATGAGCAGGTTGGCGCGTCCGGAGATAGCAACCCGCAGCACATGCTTCACAAGGACAAGCTATCTTGCCAGGTATGTCATTCGGTTTCGTACACAAGCTGTGATGGCTGTCATGTTGCGGTGAGTGAGAAAACAGGGAATCCGTTTTTCGAAACGCAAAATACGTACCTGAATTTTTTCATCGGGCGCAACCCTGACCCAAATTACCATCGCCCGTATGAATATGTCACTGTGCGACACATTCCTGTAGATACTGAAAGTTATGCCTTCTATGGCGAAGATCTATTGCCCAATTTTGACGCACTTCCTACCTGGGCCTATGCGACGCCGCACAATATCCAGCGCAATACACCCCAAAATGAATCTTGCAACAGTTGTCATGGAAACGCGGATATTTTCCTGACAGCAGACAAAGTCACACTTGAGGAGGTAGATGCCAACCTCGATGTGATTGTCCCGGAAGTTCCCGCTTCCAAATAAGCGAATAAAGAACAAAAAAGAAACCCTAATGAGGAGTAAAAATGTCTAAGAAATTGTACTTGCCGATTTTGATCCTGATGCTCTTTAGCATGCTTTTCAGCGCTTGTGGCCCACAAGCCCCTGTGGCAGAGCCTGTTGTAGAAGCGCCTATTGAAGCGCCAGTTGTGGTTGAAGAACCTGCTGCGCTCGATTTCTCTGCGCTCTTTGATACGCTTGTTAACGAGCTGCCCGCTGACAAGGGTTATGGCACGGTCAAAGCGACTACTTTGAGTGAGGAACTAGCTGACAAGCCGCCTTTCTTGGTGGATGTCCGCGAAACCGCTGAACTCGAAAAAGACGGCTTCATCCAAGGCGCGATCAATATCCCGGTCCGCAGCCTGTTCCAAAACCTGGACAAACTGCCCGGCCTGGATGAGCCAATCGTAGTCTACTGCGCTTCCGGCCATCGTGGCGGCATGGCAGAAGCAGCACTCAATTTGATGGGCTACACCAACGTCCGCAACCTGGCTGGCGGCACCGGGGCGTGGACGAAAGCAGAACTGTCTCTTGTGACCGGTTCCCTTCCTGCCGAAGCGGAGGCTATCAGCACCCCGATCATCGCTGACCAGGCCCTCTACGATGCGCTCAATAGTTTTTTAACCAGCCTACCGGAAAACTTCTATGCAACCAAAACCGACGCGCTGGCCGAGGCCCTGACCGGCGCCACACCGCCCACCGTCATTGACATCCGTACTGCTGCGGAGTTCGAAAAGGACGGTTACATCGAGGGCGCAGTCAATGTGCCCATGCAGGAAATTTTCCAGAACCTCGATCAGCTGCCTGCGAAGGATGCGCCGATCGTCGTGCACTGCGTCTCAGGACACCGCGGCTCGATCGCAGTGATGGGCTTGCAATTACTGGGTTATACCAACGTTGTTAACCTGGCCGGTGGGTTGAATGCCTGGAAGGCCGCTAGCATGCCGGTTGCCGGTTACGTAGATTGGCCAGTTGTATGGGGCGAGTTCCTGCCCACCCTGCCTGCTGACCAAGGTTACTACACGGTCAAAGCCGACGTGCTCAACGGCATGTTGGTCGAGAACCCCCCGTTCCTCGTGGATTTGCGCGATTCTTCTGAGATCGAGGCCTCCGGCTACATCTCCGCCGCAATCAATATCCCGGTGCGTGAGCTGCTTAAGAATCTGGATAAATTACCCGCACAGGATCAGAAGATCGTTGTCTACTGCGGTTCCGGTCATCGTGGCGCCTTGGCTACTGCGGCGTTGCGTCTTCTGGGTTACACTGACGTAGTCAATCTGGCTGGCGGCACCGGGGCCTGGACGAAAGCCGAATTCGCGCTGGAATCCGGTCTGCCGGCTTCTCCCGAGGCTGGCGCGGCCCCCACAGTGGATGCGACCCGCCTCGCTGCCCTGGACGCGTACCTGAGCGCCCTGCCCGAAGGCTTCGGCGGTGTCAAAGCTGCCGACGTGAACGTTGAACTGACCGGGACGACTCCGCCTGTTGTGGTGGATGTCCGCACGGAAACTGAATATGCCGAAGGGCACATCGAAGGCGCGGTGAATGCCCCTGTCAACGATCTGGCTGCCAGCCTGGACAAGCTGCCCGCCGACAAGGCAACCACCATTGTTGTGACCTGCAAGTCTGGTCATCGCGCAGCGATTGCCATGATGTACTTGAACTTTATGGGCTATACCGATATCAGCAACCTGGGCGGCGGTATGAGTGCCTGGACTGGAGCGGAGCTGCCCGTCGTTCAATAAACTTTCTCCTCCTCCGAGCACCCGGTCAGCAAAAAACTTGGTTGCTAAAGTTGCTGTTTGAAGAAGGGGGCTTCACCAACCAAAAAAGTCTCGTCCGGGCACGAGAAGTTTCAAAAACGCCGTTCACCGTTTAGGTGAGCGGCGTTTTCACTAACTCACGAGATCTTTATTTCTTTTTCCAAAGCATCCATAACCCCAGCGCCCAGAATATAACCATCATGATGAGTCCCTCGTTGCCAGGAGAGAAAATAAGCCCGGTTTCTGGTTCAAGCGTGACAAAACCGCCCAGCACGATAGGAGCGTTGATGGCATTGAGAACGTTATGGGCCAGGAAGGCGGGCCACAAGGAATCCGTTTTGAGGCGCAATTCGCCCAGGAACAACGCTGTTGGGAAGATGCCGACCAATGCCATTAAGATGAAACCGGCCACCCCCAGGCTGCTGTATTCGTTGATAATGTCCGGGCCGAGCAGGAACAACCAGTAGGGGATATGCCACAGGCCCCAGATCAGCCCGGTCAGCATGTGGTTGGGGAAATCTCCCAGCCCCAGCGCCTTGAAGCGCGGAGTGAGATAACCGCGCCAGGCGAACTCTTCGCCGATGTTCTTGAGCAGCGATCCGGCAAACCCGACCCCGATGGCAGCCAACAAAGCCCCAAAGCCCTGTGCGCGCAATCCCTCGAAAGAAACGGCTCCGAAAACGGCGCCCAGGCCAAGGGTCAGGAGGATCGAAGCGGGATAGACCAGCAGCGCGAGGGCGTACCAGCCCCAGTTCCCCTTGAGATTAAGCCTGAGTCCGAAATCCTTCCAGCCGTCCTTGCCGAAGCCGCGCAGCAGGAAGACCGTCAGGAACGGCAGCAGGAGAAAGATCAGGATCCCCAAACTTTCTTGCGGGCTTGGGCTGGGAACCACTGTATTGACCCATGCGCCGATCCAGCCGGCGGCAAGCGTGACGATGGAAAAGATGATTAAATTGCGTAAGACTGTGGATTTGTTCATGGTTCCTCCTGGTTACGGGACAATTATATTCGGGAATGGCCCTCCTACGTGAAGTGGTAGAATCATATTGATCCTAAGATAAAAACTGGAGGGACTATGCCTACACCTGTCATCATCGACGCCATTCGCACGCCGATTGGCTCATTAGGAGGCGCGCTCGCTCCGGTTCGCCCGGACGATCTGGCTGCTCTCGTGATCAAAACAATTGTCGAGAGGAACCAGCTTGATCCCGCCCTGGTCGAGGAAGTCTACTTCGGCTGCGCCAACCAGGCCGGGGAAGATAACCGCAACGTGGCGCGTATGGCTGCTCTTTTAGCTGGTCTGCCCGTTGAAGTCGCCGGCGTGACCTTCAACCGTCTGTGCGCCTCGGGCTTGAACGCTGTCAACCAGGCGGCGCGTGCCATCAGGGCCGGCGAAGGGGACGTGTATATCGCGGGCGGTGTGGAGGTCATGTCGCGCGCGCCCTATTCGCTGCCCAAAGCCGAATCAGGCTTCCCGTTCGGCAATTTGACCGCTTACGATACAGCCCTCGGCTGGCGTTATCCCAACCCCAAAATGAAAGAAATGTACGGCACCGAGCAGATGGGCGAAACCGCCGAAAACATCGCCGAGATGAAGCCGCACATCACCCGTGAAATGCAGGACGAATTTTCCCTGCGCTCGCACCGCTGCGCGCTTGAAGCCATCGACAGCGGCAAGTTCGCCGAAGAAATCGTCCCGGTCAGCATCCCGCAGCGCAAAGGCGACCCGGTCGTGGTCGATACGGACGAGCGCCCTCGCCGCGACACCAGCCTGGAATCGCTGGCCAGATTGCGCCCTGCCTTCAAGAAGGAAGGCGGCACGGTCACAGCGGGCAACTCGTCCGGCCTGAACGACGGCGCGGCGGTCCTGCTGGTCATGAGCGAGGAAAAAGCAGAAGAGCTGGGGCTCAAACCGCTGGCGCGTGTCATCACTTCGGCGGCGGCTGGCGTGCCGCCGCGTATCATGGGCATCGGCCCGGTCTCTGCCACGCGCAAAGCCCTCGAGCGTGCCGGGCTGAAGCTGGAAGACATCCGCCTGGTGGAGCTTAACGAGGCCTTTGCAGTCCAATCGCTGGCCGTGATCGAGGATCTTGGCCTGGACCCCCAGATCGTCAACGTCAACGGCGGCGCGATTGCGCTGGGGCATCCGTTGGGCTGTTCCGGCGCGCGCATCCTGACCACGCTGCTGTATGAGATGAAGCGCCGGGCACCCGGCGAGAAGCGCCCGTATTACGGCCTGGCTACCCTGTGTGTTGGCGTCGGCCAGGGTGAAGCGACGATAGTGGAGTGGGTTGATAATTAATGTCATTGCCCCGCCACGCTTCGGCGGGGTTGCGAGCCCGCAGGGCGAAGCAATCTCCTGTTTTGTAGCACAATCTAGGTACCATAGGATTGCTTCGTCGCCCTTCGACTGCGTTTCACTCCGCTCAGGGCTCCTCGCAATGACATCATCTAAAGGAGTGAGGAGGTGGAGGATGGAGAAAAATTCGTATAAGCAATTAGCCGAGCGCCTGGACGCGCTGCCAAACGGCTTCCCGCCGACCGAAGATGGCGTGGAACTGCGCATGCTGGCTAAGCTCTTCACCCCTGAAGAAGCCGAACTAGCTTCCCAACTGCGCCTGACCAAGGAAGTCCCTGAACAGGTCGCAAAACGTCTCGGGCGCGAAACCGCGGAAATCCGGGCACTGCTGAAGGGCATGGCGCGCCGCGGACTGATCGCCGCCGGGAGGACTGAGGGCGGGCTTGGTTACGGCCTGCTGCCCTTCGTGGTAGGGATTTATGAGAACCAGGCCGGGAACATTGATAAAGAGCTTGCGCTGCTGTTCGAAGCCTATTACAAGCAGGCTTTCGCCACAGTCATGACGACGCAGCCACAGTACCACCGTGTCATCCCGGTGGGCGAGAGCATCAAAGTGGATATGGAAGTGCGCCCTTTCGAGAGCGCCGCCAATCTGGTGGACAATGCGCAAGCCTGGGGTGTGCTGGACTGTATTTGCCGTAAGCAGAAGGCGCTCATCGGAGATGGCTGCGACCATCCGCTGGATGTCTGTATGACGCTGGCAAACGTTCCCGCTGCCTTCGACGGTAGTCCCGTCATCCGCGCTCTCAGCCGCGAAGAAGCCCTGGCGACCCTGCAGCGCGCCGCGCAGGCCGGGCTGGTGCACTCGGTCAGCAACAATCAGAAAGGGGTACACTATATCTGCAATTGCTGCACCTGCTCTTGCGGCATCCTGCGCGGGATGGCAGAACTGGGGATCGCCAACGTGGTGGCGCATTCATCCTACATCAACCAGGTGGATGACCTGCTATGCAATGGCTGCGAAACCTGTCTCGACTACTGCCAGTTCGGCGCGCTGACGATGGGAGAGGATGCGGTGGTGCAGCTAAATACCATCCGTTGTGTGGGCTGTGGCGTGTGTGTGCCGCAGTGCCCCAACGAAGCGCTCGGCCTGGTCTTGCGGCCCGAAGAAGAACTCATTTTGCCGCCCGAGACGATCAAGGAATGGGGCGCAAAACGCGCCATGGAGCGTGGAATTAACCTGGCAAATATCCTGTAGAGCGTGCTGGAACCTTTCTTTACTACTGCGCGTTGTACAGAGGAAAGGAACTGACCTATGCGATCGAAATTGGCTTTAGTGTTACATGTCCTTGGAGCAGTTTTGCTGCCTCAGGGCAGGAGGCAGCGCCGGTCCCTGAACGGGGGCGAGTCCCCGAATGGGGGCAACAGCCTCCTGTACTCTCGTTTTAAATTGATATCCGCTTTAGGGCTATTAGCTTTCGCAACCCTGGCCTGTACAGCAACCAACGTGCCTTTAGATTCACCCGACGCTTCATTATCCCCACAGGCAGCTTCCCCTTCGGAAACGGCTGCCGCGCCAGAATCTGACGCAGTTGCATCGACCGACACCCCCGCTCCTTTCCCGGATGATACGCCGCTGCCGCCCACCATCGCTGCGCCAACGGTGTCCTCGCCGGACATCACCACCCTGCGAATGCTCAACGAACTGGACGGCTGGGCGATCAGCGAGAGCGACATCCTGCGCACAACCGACGGCGGCTCCACCTGGTATAACGTCTCGCCGCCGGGGGTAACGGACCTAGGCTTTGGTACCGGTCACACCTTTTTAAATACCTCGCAAGCCTGGGTCGTGGTGGCGGAGGCGAGCGACCCGTTTGGTTCCGGTCTGTTATATCGCACCGATGACGGCGGTCTCACCTGGATGGTCTACCCAGTTCCCTTCGGGGGCGGCGACATGGCCTTCATCGACGAGACGCACGGTTGGATGATGGTTCCACTGGGCGCGGCCGCGGGCAGTATGGCCATTGCCATCTATACAACCGACGACGGCGGCGAAACCTGGGCTCAAACCTATACCAACGATCCCAACCTCACCAATGCTGGCGATAGTCTGCCCCTGGGCGGCATCAAGAATAACCTGACGCCTCTGGATGCGGATACTGCCTGGGTGGGCGGCGTCACCTATTCTCTCGAGACCTTTTACCTCTACAAGACCACGGACGGCGGCCAAACCTGGGCTCCGCAAACGATCCCAACCGCGCCTGGAATGCAGGACACCGAAGTCGCTGTTGATATTGGCCCGATTTTCACCACATCGAGCGATGGCATCCTGCCCCTCCGCTTTACGGGCGAGACTTTGCGTACCGGCTTCTACGCCACCCACGATGGCGGCGATACCTGGGAGTTTGTGACGTTCATGCCCGGCGCCGGCGCGGTGGACTTTGTCTCCCCGACCGATGGCTTTTTCTGGACCGGAGAACAGTTCTTCGTAACGGCAAATGGCGCCCAGACCTGGACCAGCGTCAACCCCGACGTGCTCTTCGGCGACACATTCATCGGGATGGATTTCGTCAATACCCACACCGGCTGGGTCTGGACTTACGACGAGACCGGCCAATACGGTTTGTACAAAACAACGGATGGCGGCGCGACCTGGTTTCCAATGGAAAATTAAATGGCAAAAATGGGACGTTTTTTTCTCATAATCGGGATGCTGTTCCTGGGAGCCTGTTCCGCTTTGCAGACCCCCACCGCGGATCAGACGGCGCCCGCACCTGACTCCGGTTCAGCGGCATCTCCTATTCCTGTGCGCCCGACCCCTTTGCCCGATATCCCCGGCATTTCGCCTGAGCAAATACGTAACTCGGAATACCAGCTCGGTTTCCTGGACCAGATCCGCACGGTTCCATTGCAAGACGGGCAGTATGAAGAAGGAAATCCGGGTGGCACAGATTTTGTCTCTGTGTTTGTGACCGACTTTATCGCTCGCGGTGACCTGAACGGTGACGGAGAAAATGAAGCCGTTGCCATTGTGGCTGAAAATTATGGCGGCTCCGGCACCTTCGTTTTCCTGGTGGTCTACCAGTACTTGGACGATGAAGCCGTCTTTCTCACCTCTATTTTCCTGGATGACCGCCCGTTAATCAATGATCTGGCGGTGGAAGACGGCGAAATTTTTGTGGATGCAACCGTCCACAACCCTGACGATCCCATGTGCTGCCCGACGTTAAAGACGACCCGCCATTACCTGCTCAACGGCGTCAACCTGATCCTGACTGACTTCAGCTCACAGACGCCGGCGGGCGAATTGCGCCAGATTACCATCGAAGCGCCCGTCGATACTGCCCAGGTCTCGGGGATCATCCGTCTACTGGGGAATATCACTGTCGCGCCATTCGAAAACAACCTGGTCTATCGCGTCTACGACCTTGGCGGGGTGGAGCTTTCTGCCGGGCCGATACCGGTGGAAACGAGCGCTCCAGGTGCGCCGGGCGAGTTTGAAAAAGCGGTTGACCTGGGGAATATCCTGACGAACACAACCGTCCGCGTTACGGTGGAAGATCGCAACGCGGCGGACGATTCATTGTTTGCGATGGATTCGATTTTTTTGCAGGTTCGCTAGCGCCGCAATCCCGCCGCGGCTTGGTGGCGCATTATTATCAGTACTTCACGAAAGTGTTGCAAGAGGTTCCGATTTTGGGGTATGTGGCGGGCGTACGCCCCCACATACCCCAAAATCGGTCTTCCATCAGCCATTTCGTGATCTACTGATTATGAAATTTTAGGGCTATAGAAAAAGGGGACATGGGGTGTTATGGATAGGCACAACCCATCCATAACACCCCAACCTGTTGAAAAGATACGTTAGATCACTGGGGAAGCGGCTATAATTGAAGCAGAGCAATCTTATAGATATGAGGAGAAAATATGTTACATACCGTCCGTACTTGGATGAGCAAACCGGTAGTTGTCGTTGATCCCGACTCGAGTGTTTCTTATGCGATGACCTTGATGCGCCGCCGCCGTATCCACAGCGTGATCGTGAATGTCAGCGAAGATAATCCCTCTTATGGAATTGTTACAACGACAGATATCCGTGATAAGATCGCAGCCGCAGACCGAAACCCGGCAGAGACCGCGGTGCGCGAGGTCATGTCGGGGCCGTTGATCCTGGCAAAGCCGGAATGGACGTTGAAGGAGTGTTCACAGTTCATGCAGAAGCATAATATCCATCACCTGCCGGTGGCGGATGAGAATGGCACCCTGGTGGGAATGATTTCCGCAACCGATATTTTTATTGCAGTGGAAGAAAGCGGTTGGGGCGAGAGCAAAAAGTAATTAGCGGCGATTTCGGATTCCCCAGATCACCATCACAACCAGGAAAACCCAAAGAAGAACATAGATGATTATAGCTGGTTGTTGGGATGGGTCCTCCACGGGGGGAACCGCTACAGGCAATGTGGTGTTTGTGTATGCCGGTGTGATCGTTGGAGCCAGGGTTGATTCCGCAAGCGGCCTGTCATTCTGGCTGAAGATATATAACGCAATTGCCCTGTATTGCTTATCTTCCAGCCAGCCAGGACTCTGAGGCGGGTGCGTAGCTTTGAGGTATTCGTAGAGTGAATGAGCGGAAGAAAAACGGGCTAGCTTGGCACTGCTGACTACCGGCGGCACAACGGTGGGGATAGCGAAACTGTCTTCGATCCGTTCTCCAGCATGGCATCCCTTTCCCCAGCAGTCTTGATGGTCTGGCTCCCAGACGCCACGCCATTCGTCGGTGAGGCCCTGTCCTTTGTCGCCATGGCAGGGCATGCAGTAGTGCCAGTACCAGTTTTGTCCCAACTCATAGTCTGTTGGATTGTCCGGTACAAAAGGCTCCTTCAATGGATCGTACGTTGGTGTGGGGGATGCACCATCCTGAGCGTGGACATCTATCGATTTGCTTCCTATCATTAATATCAGCAAGACCAATAAGATCGAGATAGCGTAAAAGGAAAAAACCTTTTTCATAGCTTCTTTAAGTATAGAGGTAATGTATGTCTCCGGCTATGGACGATTTAAAGGTCTTTCCCGTGATGAATTGCTTAATGTCAATGAAAGTCATAGTTTTAAGCCCATACTTTTGTATAGACAACACTTCTCTTAAAATGCCCGGTCCGAATCAGGGTTGCAATCTGAGACAATCCCCTTTATAATCCAACCTACATATCTGAAAGCGGAGTCGTATAACGTGATGGATCAAAATGAAAATTTGTCCGGGCAGGGGGGGGAACAGGAAAACCTGCAGGGTGAGCCGGTGAACCAAAATAACCAGAGTATGGAAGCCTTGCTGAAAAATGATGCGTTCAGCGTTGAATTGCCTCAAGCAGGAGAGATTCGCGAGGGAATGATTGCAAGCATTAGTCAAGGCCAAATCCTGGTTAGCATTGGTGCCAAATCTGAGGGTATCATTTCTGGCCGCGAGCTGGAAGTGATTGATGACGAAGAACGTGAATCGTTCGAGGTGGGGCAGGAGATTCCGGTTTTCATTGTCAGCCCGGAAGATGCAAATGGCAACGTAGTCCTTTCTTACAAGCGTGCTCAGGAGCAAATGGCCTGGTCATCGGTTGAAGAACAGATGGCAAGCGATGCCGTTATTGAAAGCAAGGTCATCGGATATAACAAAGGCGGCCTGATCGTCGGCGTACATGGCCTGCGTGGCTTTGTACCTGCTTCGCAGATCAGTGCGCTGCGGCGCAGCCAGGCTGTGGGCGAAACGCCCGAACAGCGCTGGGCCAGGATGATCGGCGAGCCGATTTCAGTCCGCATTATCGAAGTGGATAAATCCCGCCGCCGCCTGATTTGTTCAGAGCGGGCTGCTGGCAGTGAATCGCGCCAGTCGATCAAAGAGCGTGTGATCGATGAGTTGGAAGAAGGTAAAGTTTATACCGGCCGCGTAACCAGCCTGGCCGACTTTGGCGCTTTTGTCAACATCAACGGCGCTGATGGCCTGGTGCATCTTTCCGAGCTTTCGTGGGAACGCATCCAGCATCCCAACGAAATCCTGGAGGTGGGGCAGGAAGTCAAGGTCAAAGTGATCAACGTTGACCGCGAGAAGAAGCGCATTGGACTGAGTTTGCGCGCCCTCAGCGATGATCCCTGGCGTTCCCAGATCGAAAAATTCAGCGTCGGCCAGTTGGTGGAAGGCGTAGTTACCCGCCTGACCAAGTTTGGCGCGTTTGCCCGCCTTGAAGGTGATGTCGAAGGCCTGATCCATATTTCCGAGATCAGTGAAACCCGCATCGAGCATCCCAAAGAAGCGCTCAAGGAAGGCGAAACGGTTGCCCTGCGCATCATTCGTATCGACCCCGAACAGCACCGTATCGGTTTGAGCCTCCGCAAGGTCGATTCAGCCGCTTTTGCTGACAAAGACTTCAAGTTGCTGGCGCAGGAAATAGACCGGTTAGATATGGCTGAAGCAGAAGAAACTGAAGAGATTGCAGAAGAAATTGTTGAAGAAACTGAAGAAATTGCAGAAGAAATACCTGCTGAAGAGAGCAACACAGAACCTGAACCCGCCCCGTCGGATGAACCGCCTGCCGAACCGGAAGAGTAATGCAAAGAGCGCACCGATCCGGTGCGCTCTTTCTTCTTATGCCCCCTATCGTTGACTCACATCAAGACCTGGCCTGGAACATCCTGTCCTTTGGACGGGATTACTTAAGGTCTGTCGAAGAGACTCGCCGCCTTGAAAAAGGCGGTCTGACGGTGGAGCGCAACGGTGATACCTTGCTGGGTTGGCCAGAATACCAGCAAGGGGAAGTAGCCGTCATTTTTGCCACGCTCTTCTCCACGCCTGCCCGCTGGGCCTACGAGTGGGAAACCTATGTCTACAAGACCTTTGAAGAAGCAAATAAACAATATCGCCAGCAAATGGACTTGTACCACCGGCTGACCGACGACCACCCGGACAAGTTCCGTTTCATCCGCTCCGCATCCGACCTGGACGAGGTGCTCGCCAGCCAACAAAAAGCGAATCCGGCTGTGGGAGGCTACCCGGTCGGCTTGCTGCCGTTGATGGAAGGAGCAGAGTGCATCACCCGGCTCGACGAGCTGGAAGACTGGTCGGGCTTGGGTCTGCGCTTTATCGGACCCGCCTGGGCAGGAACCCGTTTCTGCGGCGGCACCAAAGAACCCGGCCCGCTGACGGACGAGGGTCGCAGTCTGCTGGCTGCCATGGCGGATCACGAGTTTACCCTTGACCTGTCGCATATGGACGAGCCCGCAGCCCTGGAGTCCCTGGACATATACCCCGGGCACATTGTTGTAACGCATGGGAATTGCCTGGCTTTGATGCCAGGGCATGAGTTTAACCGTCATCTCTCAGACCGGGTTATTCATGGTATCCTTGAGCGGGATGGTATCATTGGCGTGGTTCCCTTCAATACGTTCCTCAAAGATGGCTGGTTGAGGGGAAAAAGCAGTCGCGAAGAAGTCGGTATCGAAAGGCTTGTGGACCATATTGACCACATCTGCCAACTGGCCGGGGATGCCCGTCATGTGGGGATTGGCACAGATTTTGATGGCGGCTTTGGCCTGCAGTCCACGCCAAATGAGATCGATACGATCGCAGATTTACAAAAACTGGTACCGTTGTTGTTGGCTCGCGGATACTCCCAGGAGGAGGCCGCGGCTGTTCTGGGCGGGAATTGGATCGATGTGCTTCACAGGAGTTTACCTGCTTTATGAACAATACACTCAGTAGAAAATCGCAGTTGTTCGATGCAGGGGGCATTCAAAAACCGCTCTCGCGGATGCGGATTCGCACGGGTTTGATTATTACCCTAACCGGTTTCTTCGTCTTTATCGTCGGCGCAAAGCCAGACTGGCTGGGCTGGGACCGCAGCCCGGTGGTAGGCTTCGTGCAGATTGCTGTCTTCCTGGTGGGGCTGGCGATCATCTGCCTCGGTG
The DNA here is from genome assembly GCA_011389535.1 of Anaerolineales bacterium. Lineage (GTDB taxonomy): Bacteria > Chloroflexota > Anaerolineae > Anaerolineales > Villigracilaceae > JAABUE01. The sequence continues at coordinate 3,634 of JAABUE010000007.1, read as the reverse complement.
GATACATCGGTTTGCTGGCGCTGTGGAATGGCAACCAGCGCAGCATCGGCGCGGATATTGGGCTGCGCCTGGTGAGCACCGGTTATGTGATCAGTGTCTTTGCCGGGATGGCAGACGTTTTTGGGATGGGCACACATACGCCGCCGGCCGTCCCTGTTTTTGGCCCTGTGCAAGCGACCGGTGTGGTCTTGGGGGAAATCGTGATCGGGATTGGATTTTTGTTACTGATACCGTATGGCCGGCAGTTCCCCGATTAGAAATAAATTCAGTCTCTCTTCGGTAAAGCGGGATGTGGAGGGACCCCACTTTCCCCCTTTGTTTGAGAAGTTGCGCCGTTTTTCCCGTACATGAAACAGTCACTCGTATTGGAGCTTTATGCGGGCGGCTGGGTAAAAACCGACCACTCTCAGCAATTCGGTGTTGACCTTCAATACCTTGTTCCCTATATTTAGTGCATGTTTTAATATCCATTGAATCAGGAAGGGCCTGCGCAAGAGCAGCAATGCAAAGGGGAATAGAACGAGAAAGAAACCAAATGCCAGGCTAGTCAGAATCAAGAAAATAAGATTGACAACGATCAAAAGTGGCACAGTAAAAGGCACAAGCCAGATAGAATAGGGAGAAAAAATCTTTTTCTCGGGATCATCAGGTGCTCTCTTCTCATTAGCATGATAAGCGTACAGGGAACAAAGGATGATAACGATCGGAATTAAGGTACAAATGGCTGCAATGTGTTTCCAGTAGTTAATAATCATTTCCCGCTCCTGTATCTGTGTAAGTATTATATAATGAATAAGGACAGAAAGTCTATAGGTTATCAGTTATGTCTAAAATAATTTCCCTTCTTCTAATCAGTATCCTTTTGTCAGCCTGTGGCGCGGCTCCAGAAAGCACCCCAGCACCGGAGCAACTCGGAACTCCAACACAATTAGCAGACGCATCTTGCAGCCCTCCTTCAAGTTGGACGATCGAATATCACCGCACCGGCGGCATCGCGGGCTTCGACCAGATGCTGACCTTACATAGCAATGGCAGCTTGATAGTCCAGAGCGAACAACCTGCTGTAGACAAGCAGATTATGATCCCGGAAGATCATGTCGAGCCGATCAGAAATTTGCTGGTTCAAGCCTGCCCGTTTGAGACAGGCCGGGCGGATGGCGTGTGTGCAGATTGTTATAACTATGAACTGAACGTTGAGATGGATGGCCGAACATATACCGTTCAGGCTACTGACACGACACTGACAGAAGATCTGCGCCCCCTGATAACAACACTGGATGAATTTTTACAGTTAGCCAGTCAATAGCCACTTGCGATCGATTGAAAAGAGCGTGGAAACAAACCACGCTCTTTGTCATAAAAATCCATGTCTCACCACCTGATTTCTACAGGCGTACCGATATCCGCCCAATCATAGAGCACCTGGGCATCGTAGGTGTCCAATACCACGCATCCGTAAGAGATGGGTGTGCCCAGATAACCGGCCCAAAGGGTCGCACCATTGGACAGGATGGGCAATGCGTGGATACCGTTTTGCAGGCTACCTGACCAGTAGATGCCCAGCCAGTTGGGCATCCAGATGTTCCAGGTCGCACCGTAGGCGTTGGGGATTTTGTTGAGCACGCTAAATGTCCCGACGCGGGTCGAGTTCCCCATCCCGGTCGAAGCGATAAAACTGTATACCAGGGCATCCCCTTCGTAAACGTACATGTGCTGCTCAGAAATGTCCACCTGGATGTATTTTGAGCCGCTATAGCCAGGCGGACTGTCATACTGGGTGGTTGAGTCATATCCATTTCCTGCAGAAGAAGGCAGGTTTTCAATCACGACGAAAGCATCCTCGGCAAAGACAGGGGCCGTGCTTACATCTGTCGGAACGGAAGCAGGCATGTCAGTCGGTGGAGGCGGGGTGGATGTCAACATGGCAGTTGGGACCGGCGTGTAGGTCGGTTTAGCGATCTCTACCCCGGACTGAAAGGGCTGCCGCGGTTCTTCAAGCGCCAGCACGACCGGAGGCGGCTCTGGTATGGCAGAACAGGCACTGGTCAGGATGACTGTTAGCAATAAAAGAGGGGCGAATTTGGTCATTTTTATCCCTGTAAACCATAAACGCAGGAGAGAGTAACTTTGTTCCCACGCTGCTGTAGCCATTAGAACAAGCGCCCCTGCTCGAATGTGCTGGCATCGATTTCGTCCCAGGGCAAGGGTGGGATCTTGATTTGAGCAGCAACGCGCTGATACAGCGTTCGACACAGCCGGGGTGCGGTCAAATTTTCAGGGGAATGACAAAACACGAATACATCCAACCCCTGGCTGAGCTGCTTTGCCACAAAATCTCCCCACTCACTCAAGAACGGCAGATTGATTTGCATATCTGGATGACCTATATAGCGCACAAAAACAAAATCCGCTGTATTCTCGGGAATAACGGGCACATTCGGCTTACGCTCGCGGGCCTGGAGCAGGCTCTCGTAAACGCTGCCACGTAGGATCTTATCTCCTTTCAAATCGCGGATGGGGCGTGTATCGATCACAACACGCGCCATGTTATGTTCGCTTAGGAGTTGGTTGAGCGAATCGTGATGGGGTGCGTCGAACCAGTCCAGGTGACGGACTTCGACAGCCAACCGGTATTTTTTCGGCCAGGTTTGCAGGAAGGCTTTCAAATCCTCGAACTGCCGAGGTGAGTAACGCGGAGGCAGTTGCAGGAACATTGGTCCAAGGTTGGACCCGAGTTCGCTCATGATTTCCACAAATGTAAGCGCTTCTTCGATATGCTCGCTTAGATTGCCTGCATGGCTGATCGTACGGGGCAGTTTTGGACAGAAGCGGAAACCCTCCACCATCTCTGCAGCCCAACCCTGGATGGTTTTTGTCGATGGGACGGCGTAAAAAGTAGTGTTACCTTCGACCGTCGTTAATCGCAGAGTATACTCGTGCAGGAAATCGCCGGGTTTGGTGCCTTCCGGGTAGAAATTCCCTACCCAGCCTTTGAACGACCAAATTGGACAACCTGTATAGAAATTCATTATAATGATTATATAATGTTTCGATATATTTTGGTCAGTGCTTTTGGGAAAACCGAAACCGACCGATTCTCCTGATTTGCAGCGGGTTCTTCTCTTGTTTTTTCAAAAAACGGCTGCCGTTTCCTCTGCTCAAGAAGGAAGTGAAACTCTATCAGAAGAATACGACAGCTAGTACCGCAACAATCTAAGGATGTAGGGTAAATTGCCGCAGTTCAAACGACAAAATTAAAAGTAGCCCTACAATATTAACTAGTTGCGGCACTAGAAAACGTTGCTTACGATCGATCCAAGGGAAGGTTCAGGAAACAGAGCAAGTGGTAGATTTACTTCACAAGTATGGATCCTGGGTTTGATTACAGAGGAGATTTATATGAAAGATGGCCTGCGTGTGGAAGTCGTTAGTTTGCTCCGTCGAAAAATAGACCCTGATGAATACGCCGCCATCCGAAAGTTATGGATTGCCCACTCAATCGCCGAAGATCGACGGGACATTCCCGGCTTGATGGAAACGCTCACCGAAGATTGCGTGTATACGGTTGTGAATAGTGGTACCAGCTGGCATGGGAAAGAAGGTGCGACCCGTTTTTATCAGCAGTTACTTTCAT
>JAABUE010000070.1 GCA_011389535.1 Anaerolineales bacterium | reverse complement strand
GAGTTCTAGACCGCTGGTTATCCAAAACTCGAGAGCGTATCGAAGGTGTCTTTCATGAGATCCAGAACACCGGGCGCAATCTCGAACGCCTGTTGGCTAAAACTGTTTGGGGCTTACGCACCCGTGTCGTTGCCAAAATGACCAGCCATTTGTTGCGCCGCATTTTGCTAACTGATTTCGGCATCAATGTGCAAACCTTTCAAACAGTCTTCTGATTTCACATCAGACGTATAATATCAAATCATTCATGGGGCGCCGGTTTATTAACTTGCAGGTTGGGACCAACGGAATTAACCGAAAGCAAAGGCAGACCTAAATCGCGCACTTTCCTTAGCAGCCCATGCAACGCGGATTGATCGATCACAGGGCCGGTTAACAGCGTATCGCCGTTCTCTTCCAGGGTGATGGTCAGTCCCTCAAACCAGTCCACCCACAGGCAACCCAAATGGCCCTTGATCCTGATTTGATAGAAGATTGGCTGATCTACCTCTCTTTTGAGTCCACGTTTATACGCCATTCTGCTATCCTATGGTGATGACGACATTGCCTTTTTTATGTCCCGCGTCGACATAACGGTGCGCTTCCACCATATCTTCCAGCGGATAGCGCCGGTCGATGACCGCTTTGATCTCCCCCGCCTCGATCAGTTCTTTGATGAAAACTAGATTTTCCATGCTTTCTTTCGTGCTTAGCCTGGCCATCGTTACATAGGTCCCGTTCGGCCTGAGAGCTTTCGAGGCTTTGGATCGCGGGAATTTTGCCACCGTATCATAAATGACGTCATACCGCTCTGCTCTGGATGAAAAATCCTCTTTTGTATAATCGATGACCCGATTAGCCCCCAGGGATTTCACCATGTCCAGGTTGGCCGTACTGCACACCCCGGTCACATCTGCCCCAAAGTACCTTGCAAGCTGGACCGCATAGGTGCCCACACTTCCGGAAGCGCCGTAGATCAGGATGTTTTGGCCGCTCCGGATATTTCCTTTCCGCAGCAGGCGCAGGGCTGTGGTCGCACCGATCGGAACGGCGGCAGCTTCCTCGTAGGTCATATTGGCCGGTTTGGTCGCAACCATCCCTCCTTCAGGCATACATTTATATTCGGCGTAGGCGCCAAAATTTTCCGTGAGGGTGGATGCGAAAACCTGGTCACCTGCCTTGAACCGGGTTACGTTTTTGCCAACTTCTTCCACATCACCGGCAAGTTCCGTACCGAAGATCGGTTGTTTTGGCTTTGCAAGCCCTAAAGCGATTCGAGCAGGAATCCAAAATAGAGGAGGAACAGTAAAACTCCGCATTCGAAAATCGGCGACCGTGACGGTGGTTGCATGCACTTTGATCAATATTTCATTGTCCTTGGGCGTTGGTTTCTCAACCTCTTTGAGTTCAAGAACTTCGGGTGATCCGTATTTGGTTGCTACAATTGCTTTCATTTTAGAACCTTTCTTTTGAAATTAACGTCAATTATGGTTAGAGAAGGTCACCTCGTGAGCGGAGCGATAGTGTAGTCGAAGGGCCGTTTTTAGGCAAATGTACGCTTCGACTGCGGGTCTCATTGGCATTTGGCCCTCCGCAGTTGTGCTCAGCGCAGATTGGAAACAACAGATGCCGTACGGGCACGGTTGGATGGTCGCTTGCGGATGGACCACTCCGCTACGATGATGTTGATGACCCAGCCCGCGCCCATCAGCAGCGCATTGCCAAGCTCATTCGGCGGACCGGCGATCAGTTCCCCGACTATCCCGGTCAGCACCTGCGTACCTGCGCCCAGGCCGATCGCATAGCCGCGGGTCATCCAGGCGCGGTGGCGGATCATGTCCCCTCGCCGGATGGCGATAAAGCCGTAGAGGATGGAGAAGACCATGCCCGACCCGAACAGCAGCCGCAATGCATAGAGCAGCATCGCACCGGCGCCAGCCGTGCTATTTGTACCGGGATAGAACAGGGTCATCCACAGCCCCGACAGCCCGACGATTAGTCCACAGGGGACCAGGAGCAGCCGCCCGGCCCAGCGGTGCCAGCCGGCGCCGCGCCGCCAGAGACGGCTTAAGAACTGGAACGCGCCGAAGAGGGCATACACGGCTGCACCTACGATGTGCAGCACCACCGGCAGGGGCGAAGCAAAGAAGCGTGCGTTGGCCGGCGTGATCTCCGCGCCTCTTGCCAGCTCGTTCAGGCGGACGGCACCGAAAATGAGTGGAATGGCGCTGAGCAGGATCAGCCCGACGACGAGCCATGCCCCCGAACGCTTTCTGGAGGGTGCTCCGGTTTTCTGAGGTGCACCGGCGGCTTGATCTTTATCGTAGACATTCGCTTTCATCTCTAACTCCTTGGAGGTATGCAAGGTGGGACAGTCTGCTGTATGGCAGCCTGTCCCACGACGTGCAATTTCAGGCAGCCTTACTCGGTTCCGGTCTGGCAGAGCCTACAGGCGAGAATTCTGAGGCTTTCTCTCGTCTTTCCGACCAGAGCGCGTATCCCAGCCATGCCAGAGCTAACCCTACCGGTACTGCAAATATCCGATCGAACGGATGTGGGACCAGCGCGCCCGCGAGGGTCAGCGCGGCGCCGATGGCAAGCAGGCCGCCCGCCCAGCGCGGCAGGATGCCGGCGCGGAACGTTGCGATACCAAACAGCACGCCGCCGAGCATATACGCTACCCCAAGCAGCCCATATACTATAGGGATGGCGCCGAGGCTAACCTCGCTGGAGATTCCAGTAACCATCCCCAGAAGGCCCGCTACAAACTTCGGCGCCTCGGTCGCCAACGCCGGCGAGATAAAGGCTTCGAGAAAGTGAAACGCCAGTGCGAGTGCATAGAAGAGGCTAAATAGTAGATAGCCGGCCAGACCAAGCCAACCGACCTTGTTCACTTGCCTGGCGTAGAGCCCTGCAATGCCGAGCAAGCCGAGGAAGTCCATGATGAGGCTCAAGTAGTGGACGATTGCCCATTGGGTGGTGGTGACGGACGAAAGAATGTCCGTTGGATGGATCGGCTGAATGGCCACGTATATGAGCCCTGACACCATAGCTGCTAAACCTGACCAACGGATCACTTTCGAGCTTGTCATCTTCATATTGCTCTCCTTGATCGCGGTCTGGCGGTTGGTATTGATGTGTTTGTCTTCAATTCCTGCGGTCTTCTTGGTAGAAATCATGAGTTTGTCTCCTTTTTTGAACCAGTAAAATTAGTGTCAAAGAGTGACACCCGGCATCGCTGCCTGTTTGGGTTCGATTAAAGACAATATACAAATGAATGTGGGGAGATGTCTTCCCCACATGTGGGGATTTCGTGTGGGGAGATATGGAAAAAATAACGAAAATTGGGTCGTACGCGCGCACGACCCAATTTTCGGACCTCTATCCCAATTAAGCGGTACTAGATCAGGCCCAGCTCTTCGGCCCGTTTGACAGCCGCCCGGCGATTGTTGACGTCAAGTTTGCTGTAGATGCTCTTGGTATGGGTGCGGACCGTGCTCAAAGCGATCACAAGCTCACGAGCGATCTCGGGTCCGGACAGCTCGGTTTTGAACAAGAGGAGAATTTCAAGCTCGCGCTGGCTGAGCGGCTCGATCAGGGGTTGGGAATCGGGAGTAGGAGAAACGCCTTCGCTTCTCTGACCCTCAACTTTGAAAGCCCCCAGCAGTTTCCCTGTATAGTCTGGCACGATGCCGCGCGCGGCAGCTTCGCGAAGCAGTCCCGCCATGCTTGTGCCTTCGTCCAGGAACATGCGGACGTAGCCCTCCGGCTCCGCTAGGGTCAAGGCCTGTCCCAGTGGCTGGAGAGCAGAAGGCATGTCGCCCAGCGCCTGGTGAGCCAGGGCTTGCAATATCAGGATTTCGATTGCCCTTCCCATTCTTCCCCCTTCTTCCGCTGCTTGGAGCAGGCGCTCCAGCAACCCGATTGCATCCCGAAGCGAGCCCTCGGAACGGTTGCTTCGATAGCGGGCCAAAAGTATTCTGGCCAGGGTGATGAGTTCGAACTCGCGCAGATAGGTGGGGGTATCTTCAACAGACAATCCCTGCTCACGCGCCCAATCGAGCGCTTCTCCCAACCTGCCCTGCGCAACCCAGGCACGTGTCTTCAACGCCGCGATAGGACGCACATTGGGGGAAAAGTCACTCATGTACAGACGCTCTGCCTCGTCGAGCATGTCGAGAGCATTGGAAAGATTTCCCTGCGCCTCCCGTAATCGAGCCATCGCGACATACCAACGATACCGGTTTTGCGGGAATCCAGCATGCTCGCCCAACTCTTTGCTTCTCAGCAGATGCTGCATGGCGGCATCCAGATCGTTATACTCACGGTGGAGCTCGCTCATTCCCACGTACATGTCTGCCGTTCCACGCACACCAAGCCCGCCCTGCTCCCTTGCAAGCTGTAATCCCCGCTCATAAGTGCTCATTGCTTCGTGGAGGCGACCTTGCGTAATCCGTATGTTGGCCAGGGTGATGGAGCCATTGACTGCGTCAGCGATGTTCCCTGCCATTTGCAGACTTGCCATTCCATCGGCGAACATCCGGTGCGCTGCATCGAGATCTCCATTCGTCCAGAAGGCGAGCCCCAGGAATCCCGCTGCCCCACCACGCGTCATATGGTCGTCCTCAGGTGCAAGGTCAAGCGCCCGCCGGGCATATGTCACAGTTCCGGCCACATCGCTTCGCGCAAGAGCAAGCCCGGCACGGGCAATGGCGATCTGACCCGGAAGAAGACGGAAGGTCTCTTCGTCTACGACGATCATCTTATCCGCCGGTGCGTCGCGTCGCACACCCATAGTTGGGGTCGTGTCCAGCCACCGTTCTCCGTTTCCAAGCAAGGTCTCAACGCCGTTGATCTCCCCACTCGCCAATAACACATGGGCATACACCACGCTAAGCACGGGCCTGAATCGAAGCAGTTCGTCGGGAAGCGACTGAAACCAGCTCAGCACTGTGGACTCCTGCCGGCTCCTGCGCATGGCTGGCAAGCTCCCTTCGATCAGGTCCGCGGCCCGGTCGAAATCCTCCGCGGAAAGTGCATGGCGGATCGCATCTGCTTCCAAACCATTCTGTTGATACCATACACTCGCATGCCGATGTAGAGCGGGTACCTGATTGGGCTGCTCCGCCATCAAATACACACGGAGAACTTCTGCAAAGAGATTGTGATAGCGATACCAGTATCCCTTGTCATCCCGTGGATTCAGGAAGAAGTTGCCTCGTTGCAGGGCTTCCAAGCGCGCCTTGCCCCCCGTCTGGCCGGTGACGGCATCGCACAGCGGGCCATTCAACCGGACTAGAATGGAAGTCTGAAGTAAAAAGCTGCGGACAGACTCAGGCTGACGCTGCAGAACCTCTTCAACCAAATATTCCACGATATAGCGATTGTCGCCAGCGAATGCTCGAATAAAACCGGGGACATCCTGATGTCCACGCATCGAAAGTGCGGCTAATTGCAGACCAGCAATCCAGCCTTCGGTGCGTGATTCCAATGCAGCAATGTTTTCTTCCGAGAGGTCAAATCCCATCATCCGGTTGAGAAATTCGGCGGCTTCGGAGAGGGTAAAACGCAAGTCCGCGGCGCGCAACTCGCTCAATTGGCCACGGGCACGTAGGCGGGGGATAGGTAGAGCTGGATCCTCACGGGTGGTGATGACCAGGTGCATCTGGAGAGGCATATGTTCGATTAAGAAAGTGAGCGCATGGTCAATTGGTTCAGAATCAATCTCGTGGTATTCGTCAAGGACGAGGATGAAATGGTACGGGATAGTTGTGATTTCATTGAGCAAAGCGGTGATAAGTGGATTGATTGGCGGTGGTTGCAACGATTGGAGCGCATCTAACACCACTGCTCCAATATTCGGTACAACCGTTCGTAAGGCAGCAACGAGGTATGTCAGAAAACGTGTCGGGTCGCTATCCTCATCGTCCAGCAACAACCAGGCCACCTTCCGGTCCCCACCTGCGATCCATTCGCTGACCAGGGTGGTTTTACCGAAGCCAGCAGGAGCAGAGATGAGGGTCAGTTTGCGGCCCGCAAAGAGACCCTCGTTCAGCCGTTCGATCAAGCGTGGGCGGAAAACAACTTTAGGCGGAGGCGGGGGGATGTAGAGTTTCGTGGCTAGAACTGGGGTAGCCATTGATAGATTATATAACATCTACGCAAACTTCAAGCAATGAAATAGCTCTTGTAACTCCCCATTTACCGCTGTCGTGATCAACGTGGAGGTAGCAGACCGGCCCCGGAATGTTGTGGAATTGACGGAAGAAAAAACCCTTTAGCTGGCAGCACACGCAGTCCCCAATTGCGCCGGCAGGAGCGGCGGGAGGTGTGCACTCCGTGCGACGCATCAGGCCCTGCGAGACTTACGCCTTGGAAGGGCACGGTAAGTCTCGCGGGGCCTGGATCGATTATAACGCTTTGCTTAGATCGTGCAAAGCTAGTAAATCACAGAATTACTAAAAGAAGCCCGAAAACAGGGGTGCGGGCGTACGCCCGCACCCCTGTTTTCGGGTATTCCTTCAACTTTCGTGATTTACTGAATTTACTTGCTAAGACTTGCCTCGTATGCTTCTAACAATGGCTGGTAGGCGCCGGTGTTCAATTTCCAGATTTCAATCAGACGGTTGGCATCAAATAAATTACCCCGGGTTACGATCATAAGCTTCTGGTAGTATTCGGCAAGATTGGGGTCGCGCAATGCCATGCTTCCACTTTCCAACGTTTCCAGATATCCTTCCGGCAGACTGCGATAAAAATGCCCGATTCTCCAATTTATGGGATCATCTACAGGCAACCTTGCCAATAGCGGATCCCCGATACCATACCAATCGACAACGTGCACTGAGGGGCCGGCATAAAAGCCAAACGCGCCGACCGGTCCTCTGGAAACGATCTGGTATTCCCGTTCTTGCGCTTCTTGACCTTCGTAAGCCCAGGCCATTCTGGGCATCGGCTCATCGCCGGTGATCGTCAGTATGCCGGTTTGCTGGTAATTAAAGAAACGTCCGTCTTCGATTCCGTTGTAGATGCCCAGTGGGCCTATCTCTTCACGACTGTCACCGGCGTTATAAAGCAGTGGTGGTTTTGGGGTTGCCAGGCTAAGAAGCGCCAGGGCAGCAAGCGCCACGCTGAAACTTTGTTTTTGGTAGAACAGCCTCGAACTCACTATCAAAGCGACAGCTCCGGAAACGTTTACCGATAAGAAGCGTCCAGCCATATAATCCCCCCCAATTCGGATCACATAAAATAAATACAGGACAAAACCCAGGGCCAGTACCATGCGGCGACCATCTCGCTCAATGATGGGAGTTAAAGCGCCAGCAAAGATGATACTTATTGTGGCCGGGTCTCTGGAAACAGAATTCAACAGGTAGAGCCCGCCCTGTCTTAGCATCAAAGAGACGGGGATACCGGTGTTTAGTTTGGCATACGCGGTATTTGGAAAGGGAAACCCGTAATAGAAAAGTGAGAATACCTCCCAGAAAATGAACGGTGTCAACCCTAAGGCGGCAAATACCATATCTTGTCTGGTGTGCCTCTCCCAGAGAGCATAGGCCAGGGCCGGGAAAAAGACCAGGGCGAGATCCATACGGTTCAGCATCCCGAGTGAGGCTGTCAACGTGAGAAATAGCAACCAATATTTGCTGGAAGATTGGTTCAGGAAAATTATGACGAAGACAATGACAAGGAGATGAGAAAGCGGGTTTTCTAACCCAGATGTGGAATAATCGATGAATGCCTTCGAAGCCAGGAGCATTACGACACCGAGGATAGCATGGACAGGTGAGAGGGCCAGCTTGTACACCAACAAAAGCACCATCGCACTCGATACGATGATCGATAGGGCAATAAGCAGGTAATAAGGATTTTCTGCGAGAAAATAAGTAGAAACAAGCACGAAGAACCACAAAGGATGCGTATAGGTTTGAACTCGCTCCCCTATGTTCCAGGTCAGACCATAGCCGTGATATAGATTGTCCACCGTTCTCAGGGTGATGTAGGCATCGTCGCAGACCCAGGCGCTTCGAATTAATATGACGATCAATACAGCCAACAACAGGTAGACAGAGCTATTCTGTTCTCTTTCCCGACTACTTTGCCTGTCCATGGGCGCGATTATAAAACAATATCCTTGATCCAGCTCGGAATTGAGCTCGCTTCGTTTTCAATCCCCAAATCCGGGTATCCACCACGGAAGTTCCCAAAGATCTACAATTTATTTGTAATGTTTCAGAAATAACCTTGGTAGCTTCTCCTCGTCATGTCTACAACTTCTCATTTTCTCCTCCTTTGATGGAAGTTCGCCCTGGTTTGGCTCACAGGGCGAACTTTCGTATCCCAGCCTATCGGGCGACAGGCTCAATTCCTGTCAGACGGGCTTGCAAACCTTAAAACTGGCCCCAATCCATTGAGAAAAACTTCAATAAAATGCTATACTTTTAGCATGAGCGATTCAGAGAAATTATCCACTATTCTCGATTTGTGCATCAAAATCGACCGCACGGCTGCGGACCTGTATACCAGTCTCTCCGCCTCCGCCGGGAACGAAGCCTTGAAAGGCTTCTGGGATAAAATGGCTGCCGAGGGACGGTCCCACCTGGAATACTGGCAGCAGTTGAAAACGCTGGCTGCCGGCGATGAACTCCCGGAAGCCTTCGACAAACCGGACCAGGTCATCGCCGAATTGAACGAGCGGGCAGACCAGATTGAAGCGTTGCAGGGACAATGGGAAAGCGATCAGACCGTCAACAGCGCCTTTGTGATCGCCTACCGCCTGGAATCCTACAAGCTTCATCCCGCGCTGCGCACCCTGTTCCAGTATTTCCGCCCGATCACGGACGGAAAAATACCCGGCGACAGGGAAGTGGACGAATCGAATATCAGCGCCTTTGTCGCCGCCCTGCGCAAATACGGCGAAGCAACACCGGAACTGGAACTGGTCGGCGAGACCTTGCAGCGTCTGTGGGACCAGAACAAGCTCCTGTCGGAGCATGCCTTGATCGACCCGCTCTCGACCCTGCTCAACCGGCGCGGATTTTTTGTCATGGCCCAGCAGATGGCCTACCTGTCAAAGCGTAACCGCATCTCGATTGCGATCCTGATGGTGGAAATCGATAATTTCAAAACGATCAATGAATTGCACGGGCCCTTGAAAGGGGATGAGATCATTACGGCGGTCGGCAAGACGTTGAAGGCCGCGCTCAGGAGATCGGATTTGATCGCTCGCTATGGCGGGGATGAGTTCATCATCATGCTTCCGAACACAACCGGGGAAGGTGGCGTGATTGTGGCCGAGAAGCTCAGAAGCGCTGTGCTGAATGCGCATCCCGCAGGGGTGAAGGTAAGCGTCAGCGTTGGGGTGGCGGAAGATGTCATGAAAGAAGATGTCGACCGGGAATTCCCCATGCTGATCAGGCGGGCAGAAGGAAATCTGATCCTCGCCAAATCCAGCGGCAAAAACCGGGTTGTTTCCTGACCCAAGAGTTACGCATTTGAATGGGAGAAGTCCGGAGATGAGGGCTGTGTAACACATCCCCCTTATCTCCGGTATGCTTTAATATACTTGCGAATCCCCCTGCCTTCGAGTATCCTTGGCCCGGGAGTGGTTAGGTCCCGGTGGGCTTCCCGGTCTTCAAAACCGGTGGCGGGTCGCGTTGCGGGCCGCGGTGGGTTCGACCCCCATCCACTCCCGCCTTAATGCATATAAGGTGGCTTTATCCCGCGAATGGATGAAGAACGATAAAGGTACATTCATGACGTTTCCTGAAACCGAAGTTTTGACTTCTCTGGTTGCGCGCGTCTTTCGAATCGAAGATGTGACCGCGGACCACCCCGAAGAAGGGATGCAGTGGCGCTATCGCGGTCATCTGCTGAATATCGATTCCGTATCCGCCTTCGACCAGTTGGCTGCTTCCGTTAAGCCATACGGGCTCACACCCTTGTTCCGCCTGGAAAAGGGAGAGCAGATCATCTATCTGGTCAACTCTCCGCCGAAACAAAAACCTTCCAACCCCTGGGTCAATGTGATCCTTTTTGTGTTAACTGTCTTCAGCGTGATGCTGGCCGGGACTTTTCTAGCTGGAGAAACTCCTGAAGGTCCGGTATCGGCTGACTTTGGCAGTCAAATACTTTTTTGGCTTAAGTACATCTTCAGCGGTTGGCCCTTTGCCCTGGCAATGCTGGGCATCCTGCTCGCGCACGAGTTCGGGCACTACCTGGTCAGCCGCTATCACAAGACGCCCGCTACGCTGCCATACTTCATTCCCTTTCCGTTCAGCCCGCTGGGGACGATGGGCGCGGCCATCCTGATGAAAGGCGTTCCGAAGAACAAGCGCATCCTGTTCGATATCGGCGTGGCCGGCCCGCTGGCTGGCATGCTGATCGCCATCCCGGTGCTGTTGCTCGGGCTTTATATGTCTTCTCTCAGCACGATAGAACCTTCGCCGAACAGTTTCATCGAAGGCAATTCCCTGATGTACCTGTTTGCAAAATATGCTGTTTTTGGAAAATTCCTGCCCGAGCCGGCCAGCTTTGGCGGGATGCCGCCCTTCCTGTACTGGATCCGCTACTTCTTTACCGGCCAGCCTTCGCCCATCGGCGGGACGGACGTCTTCATCCACCCGGTGGCGTTCGCAGGCTGGGCCGGGCTGCTGGTCACAGCCTTGAACCTGGTCCCGGCCGGCACCCTGGACGGCGGCCATGTTGTTTACTCCCTGTTCGGGGAAAAAGCGCGTAAGGCCTTCCCTTATCTGATTGGGATCATGGCGGTGCTGGGTTTCTTCTGGAATGGGTGGTGGTTGTGGGCTTTCATGCTCTTCTGGCTCGGGCGCGTCAACGCGGAAACGCTCGACCAGATCACGCCGCTGGATTCAAAACGCCGGCTGGTAGCACTTCTTGTCATTGTCCTCTTCGTATTGGTCTTTACACCGGTCCCCTTCTCCCTGCTGACTGCATGAAACGTCGCTGGCTCATCTCGCTGCTGTTATTTTCATTCGTTTTTTCAGCCTGCCAGACACCTTCCATCCCTGATGTACCCACATCCACGCCGGAGCCTGGTGCGACAGATATCCCGGCGGCGACGGAAACCCTGGCAGCGGAGAGCAGCCTCGGTGTCGAGGCTGAAGCGCTAGCCGGTATCACGGTAGATGTCTGGCATCCCTGGTATGGCGTGCCTGCCAGTTTGTTTGACTCGCAAGTCGCTGAGTTCAACAGCGTCAATTCCTGGGGGATCCTGGTACGGGCGAGGAGCTTTCAAAATTTCACTGAGTTATACGAGCAGGCCGGTGCGGCCGTGCACGGCCCGGACAGGCCGGATGTGGTTGTTGGCCTGCCGGAGTACGCCGTAGAGTGGCATGCGCAGGAAGCTGTGGTTGACTTAAATCCGTATCTGTCTGACCCGGTGTATGGCCTGAGCGGCCCTGAGATCGCCGATTTCCCGGCGGTGTTCTGGGAGCAGGACCAGGTGGGGGATGTGCGCCTGGGCATGCCGGCTCAGCGCACGGCCCGTCTGCTGCTCTATAACCAGACCTGGGCGAGCGAGCTTGGCTATGAAAACCCGCCCGCCACTGCCCAAGAATTCCAGGAGCAAGCTTGTAAAGCGAATCTCTCGATGCGCGCGGACGAAGACCCGCAGAACGATGGGCGTGGCGGCTGGCTGATCGATACGCACCCGGTCACCGCGCTTTCCTGGCTGCTGGCGTTTGGCGGCGGCGCGCAGGAAAGCAGCGGTTTTCGTTTCCTGACACCTGAAAACATCGAAGCCGCTCGTTTTGTCAAAGGACTGTCCGAAGACAGCTGCGCCTGGCGAACCCAGAATTTAGAGCCGTTGACCCGGTTTGTGGACCGTTCGGCGCTCTTTGCTACTGCCAGCCTGGATGATCTGCCCGATCTGGCGCGCGCTTTTGCCAGCGCCGGCAGCTTCGATGAATGGACCGTGCTGCCCTTCCCGGGCGCCGAAGGAAGCGTGCTGGTTATCTATGGCTCGTCCTATATCATGTTCGAATCGGACGATGCCGAGCAACTGGCTGCCTGGTTATTCGTGCGCTGGCTGCTTTCCCCGGAAAACCAGGCGGACTGGGTCAACAGTGCCGGTCTGTTCCCGCTCCAGGCCTCGACGATGAGCCTGCTGGCCGATTACGCTGCCGGGCACCCGCAATGGGTGGGTGCCGTCAACCTGCTCCCACAGGGACACACCACCCCGCAACTGGCTGCCTGGCGTACCGTCCGCGTGGCGCTGGGGGATGGATTCACCTTTATGTTCCGGGTGGACACACCCGTAGGACAGGTGCCTACTATGCTGGCGCAACTCGATGCGATCGTGACGGATCTGGATAAATGATATTTTTGATCCTGAGCAGAGCGACATCCCAGTCGAAGGATGGTCGATCATAGCATCATTGAAAATAAGCACATCTTAGAGGTGACAATCTACAATTTCGCTTCCTCCAGCAGTAATATATAATGTGGAGGGAAGGTACCAATGCCAATTTACGAATACATTTGTCTCGACTGCAAAAAAGAATATGAAATCCTGCGCTCCTTCAGCGAGTCTGATAAGCCTATCGCCTGCAACACATGCGGCGGTGAGAACGTAAAACGCAAGCTGTCCGTGGTTTATGCCCAGAGCGGCGGGCACGCCCTCAGCGGCGCGGGGAGCGGGTGTGGATCGTGCGCCGGGGGCAATTGCGGTTCCTGCGGGCATTAGGACCGGAACTGAGCATGAGCGACTGCACCCCGTCTCGGGCCGACGCCCTCGCGGGGCGGACGGCCTGCCCCGGCGGGCGGTGCCGGGGAAGTC
>JAABUE010000069.1 GCA_011389535.1 Anaerolineales bacterium | reverse complement strand
GACCTGACCGAGACCGCGGTCAAAACCCGTCTGTTGCGCGCCCGCCTTAATTTACGCGAACAATTATCGACCTATTATGGAGAACGGCTGCAAGAGGAGCAAGGCTGATGGAAGAGAAAAATTGCAAATCCCTGTTGGGATCCCTTTCGGATTACGTCGATGGCACCGCGCAGGAAGAACTATGCCGCGAGCTTGAACGTCACCTGGCCGACTGTGATAACTGTCGCATCGTTGTCGATACGCTCAAAAAGACCGTTTATCTATATCAGTCAAACACCGAAGCTGACTTGCCCCTGGCGGTACGTGAACGCCTTTTCAAACGCCTGAACCTGGATGAGTATCTGAAGGCGAATTAACGGATAGGGCGATTTTTTGTAACCTTTTCTACCCACACTGCATCTAAACAATGTGACCGACCAGCCTGAGCGCGAAGGTTCGTCGCTGGAACTGCTCTTGCAGGGACACTTGAAACCTGTTGAAGAGGCACGGGCACCCCTGCGTGCCGGGATGATCTGTCCCGCGTGCGGAGAAGGCAGACTGGATTACAACGGCCTGCTGGCTTTGGAATGTCCGAAATGCGGCTATACCAGCAGCGAAGGCGGCGGGTGCACCTGATAATCAAACTTTTAGCCCCGTTGGGGCAACAATGGAGAATATATGGCTCAACTACTCAATGATGACATCATCAAACAAATCCAGGAAGTCTTTGGCGGTCTGAAGAACCCTGTGCACCTGATGTTTTTCGGAAGCAAACATGACTGCCCTTATTGTGACGATACACGCCAATTAGTGGAAGAAGTTGTTGCAACCTCTGATCTATTAAGCGTTACAGTCTACGACATGGAGTCTGATGGCGACCTGGCAGCCAAATACCATGTTGATAAGGCTCCGGGTCTGGTGATTGCTGCAAAAGAAGGCGAGCAGATCACGGACTTTGGCGTGCGCCTCTCAGGTATTCCTTCCGGGCACGAGTTCACTTCTCTCATTCAGGATATCATCCTGGTCTCGAACCGGGACTCGGGGCTGAACCCGCAAACCCGGGCGTTTCTCAAAGGGCTGGATAAGCCGATCCTCCTGCAAGTCTTTGTTACCCCTACCTGACCATACTGCCCGCGAGCCGTGGTGCTCGCTCACCAGATGGCGATGGAAAGCCCGATGATCCAGGCAGAGATGGTGGAAGCGACCGAGTTTCCAGAACTGTCCATGCGACACAATGTCAGCGGTGTGCCGCAGACCACCATCAATGATGGTAAGGCCCACGTTGTGGGCGCAGTGCCCGAACAAAACCTGCTGGCCGAAATCCAGCGGTTGGTGGCGAAATAGTTTTGATACAATTAAACGATGTCCAGGCGTAAAAGAGTTTCCCGTATATCCAATAGTGTTCCGGCCATGCTCGTTTTGGGGATGGGTTTGATCCTGTTGGGAATGGCAGCCTTCGTTGCCTGGCCTGGAGCAGGGGCCAGCCCGGATGTGACGTTATCCGGTGGTTCTTCGACTGTGCCGGTGGAGGTCCATTACGCTGCACCCGTGCTGGCGCTGTCCGATCTGGATGGGAGGGAACATTCGCTGGTAGATTATCACGGGCAGGTGGTGCTGGTGAACCTGTGGGCTACCTGGTGCCCGCCCTGCAAGGCCGAGATGCCGACCCTGGAAGCCTTTTATCAGGCGCACCAGGCAAATGGACTCGCCATGCTTGCGATCAACGACGGTGACCCGACTGCCGAGGTGGCAACTTTTGTACTGGAGTACAACCTGTCTTTCACGGTCTTGCTCGATCCGACCTATCAAGCAACCGATCACGCCTTTAAGACGCATAACCTGCCTAGCTCGTTCGTGATCGATCGTGAAGGAAACATCCGTTTGCGCTGGGTAGGCGAGATCGACCGGGCTTCGTTGGAAAAGTACGTCACTCCTTTGCTTCTGGAGTAATATAATATGGTTGGTCATGCCTGCACCGTGCGCAGGTACGTGTGAGCGGAGCGACACTGAGACTGTCGAAAGGGAGCACAGTCTCAGGACGGTATGAGGGTGTTCGGGCATCTTTTCAATAAAATGGGATTTGGTTACCCAATTTCCCCTTCTTTTGAAAAGGTATGTTTGAGCAAAAGGGAGCAAAAACATGCAAGCAAAAGTAACCTGGCAGGAGAACATGGCCTTTACAGGCACAGCGGACTCCGGTTTCACGATCCAGCTGGATGCAAAAAAGGAAGTGGGCGGTGAGGGCAGGGGATTCATCCCGATGGAGTTGATGGCGCTCAGCATGGCGGGCTGCACGGCCATGGACGTCGTTTCCATATTGCGCAAGAAGCGCCAGGATGTGACCGATTTCGAAGTGCGTGTGGACGCGCCCCGCGCAGAGGAACATCCCAAGGTGTTTACCCGTGCGGTTATTGATTATTTTGTGACCGGCCATAACGTGGACGAAAAAGCCGTCTTGAGAGCAATCGAGCTTACGGCGGAAAATTATTGCCCGGCCCAGGCAATGCTGGGCAAGGTCATGCCGATCGATCTGCGCTATCATATCTTCGAAGAAGAGGCAGGTGTAAGGAAGCTGGTAGCGGAAGGGGTCTATTTCCCGGCGGAAAGCATGATCACTGGATGATGGTTGAAAAAGAAAACGCGACCCTGAAAAAGTCGCGTTTTTAGTTGTTATTGTGGTTGTCGGGAATTCGATTCATTAACCCCAAACCAATATCATCTCATCAGCATTTTTATCTTTTCTATCGACTTTTCCAGTTCTCCCCACTGTTTTTCACCAACCGGTAGCTTACGTTTGTGGCCTCTTTAATCGCTTGTTGTGCCGCTTTGACGAGTCTGAAAAATTCTTCATATAAGGAAATCCTTTACTTTTACGGCCTTTTCCCCTGGTTTCACGTTGAGATCTACCGCACACTTGCCAGATAAAACTGGAGCACCGCCAGTACTAGATTCGCGATCGCGCCGGGAACATTGGAAACAAAGACAGCGTACATACAGAAGGCTACGCCTGCTATCAGACCCAGCCCCACGTACGGTCCCTGGCTGAGGAGCGCGATCCCGACAAACAGCTGGAAGAGGACCAGCATGACGGTAAAAATTCTCGGGTTTGGGATGACGAATTTTTGGATGAACCAGCCTGCAGGGGCGAACCAGGTGCCTTCGGCAAAGCCCGTGTAAATCTTCTGCTCGTGCTTCCGGGTGTAGGCAAAGTTGAACCCCGCTCCGAACATATAGATAACCCCTAGTCCGATTTCAAGGATAGTCCGTACTGATGCGTTCAATTCCATACTCCCTCCCGCTGTCTGAAAACGAGCCCGCCTTGGCCCTTATTCTTGATAGTACTCTGATCGGATCGAACTGTACAAGTCGCCACACACGCAAGCGGTCACCTTCAGGCTGCCTCTGGTGAGCGTACCTTCGTAGGCACGTGCGCCATTATGCGCTACCCAGCCTTCAAGGTTGAAGGCCAGGGGCCCGTCTGCCGGGATCCACTCGCCGTTATATTTGCGCGAGACGTGGACGTGCGTCCCGGTCGATCTCCCACCTTCGCAGGATGGATAACCAATCGGGTCGCCGGACTTCAACGACAAACCGGCCGGAACGCGCCCCTCGGTGCCCACATGTAGATAGACCAACACCCAACCCGTGCGTTCATCTCCGTCCCCGTCCAGGTCAAGGGCGACCAATCCAAATTCGGAGCGAACCACGATGCCATCTGCCATAGCGATAATATAGTATTTCTCTTCAACGACTGTACATCCGGATTTGTCGGTGGGTGGGGCAAAGTCCAGGGCGGTGTAGGGTTGTCCCAGGCCCCAGCCGGTATGGGGCCCGCCGGTATATGACCAGGCCTGGCCCGCCGGGAACGGCAGGCGCAGCTTCGGTTGCAGCAAACTGCCGGGTATGTGGTCAGCAGTCTCTGCCCAGGGGTTGCCGAACAAATCTGAATAAGTAGCGAACAGACCCTCAGGCCCGACAGCGGTGCGGTACTCTTCCACGGAGAGTATCTGCGAGAAGTAGTATTGCAAGGCGACCGTTGCCGCATTCTGCCAGGGGTCTGGCCGGACAATACTGCCATCCTTAAGCTCGAACTCGGTCAAGGTACCCATGCGCCATTTGTAATAGGCATCATTGAGCGTGTTGGCAGTGCCCACCAGCTGCAGGTACATTCCCTCGTAGTTGGCCCTCTCGAACCTCAGCAGATAGCGTAAATTGGGCCTGGCCGGATTCGAAAGCGCGCCTGCCTGGTATTCGAGCAGCGCCAGCAGCAGGCGCGGGCTGATGCTGTAATTGATGGCTACATAGTCCACGATATGGGCGCCGTCCCGGTTTTCACGTCCTGCCCAGGTGCTTACGCTGTTGATCCAGCCGGGATGGGAGGCCACAAACGCAGACGTATTAAAGCCTACCAGTGAAGGGCCATAGACAAAAGCGTAATCGGGGATGATCTGATAAGGGTCGGCCCAGAGCGGGAGGTAATAAATCGGGATTTTCATCGGCATCCCGGGCGGCATGGTGGCAGCGTCGTGTGGGATGAAATTGTTGGCTGCATAGATCTCTTCCACGCTGGTATTAAAGCGCGCGGCCAGTGCCGGGATGGTGTCTCCGCTCTGGGCAGTATAGTCAACCAGTTCGGCGGGCATATAATCCGGGCGGCCATTGGATACCGGAGCCTCTGGAACAGATTGGGTTGGTTGCTCTGGCAAGGGCAGTCCGCTGGCGAATGCGCTGGCTCCACAGGCGGAGAGAATTAATGAGGTCATTACTGAGAAGACGGTAATGAGATAGGGTAGCTTTTTTGAATTCATCTTTGTAATAGTATTTTACTCGTCAGGCCTGCGAATGATGCCGGAGCCGTATGTGCCGACTTCGTTGGCAATGATGGTGGTCTCGCCTTTGACCATCGTCCCCAGATAAGGTTTCTCGCCGTTGTGGACCACATAACCGCTCAAATTAAAGGGCAGTGGACCGTCGGCCAGGACCCATTCGCCGTTATATTTGCGGGCAAAGTGCAGGTGTGTACCGGTCGAGGTGCCGCCCTCACAGGAGGCATGCCCGAGGCGGTCGTTTGTCTCGACCCAGGTACCCAGTCCGATCCGGTCCTTGGTGGCAATGTGCAGATAGATCAGGTTCCAACCGGTTGTTTCATAGCCATCGCCGTCCAGGTCTAAAACCACCAACCCGGCTCCCGAGCGGACGACCAACCCGGGCGCAGCAGCAACCACCCACTTTTCGGATTCTGTGCAACCGGATTTGTCGGTGGCAGGGGCGAAGTCGATCGCAGCCAGCGGACCATCATGCTCCCAGGCGCCGTGCGGGCCGCCGGTAAAAGCCCAGTTACGGTTCGGTTCGAAGGGTAGCACCATTGGCGGCTGGGCCAGCCCGGGCGGGAAGATCGGACCGGCGTTCTGCGCGCGTAGCCAGGGATCGCCAAACTGTTCGGTGTAAAATGCCGGGAAGCCGACATTCGGGTCGAGGATGCCCTGCCATTCCGTTCGATTGTAGAGCTTGGAGTACAGATACTGTATAGCCACGGTACCAGCATTCAGGTCCGGGGCGATGCGCAGCGTTTCCCCGTCCGGAAAGGTCAGTTCGGTCAATGTGCCGCTGCGCCAACCATAGTATCCGGTATATAAGTGTTTGACAGCCAGGATCATCTGGCGAAAAACGCCTTGCTCGAAGCGTTCATCAAACCCCATCGGATATTGGGTATGCAGGTAATCCGTGGGACTCCCTGTCACCCAATTGCCCTCATAGTCAAGGATGGCCAGCAGTAGACGCGGGTTGATCGAGTTTTCGATGGTAATTCGTTCGATAGCCTGGGAACCGGTCGTCCATCCAACAGAGCCCAGATATTCCCTGTACTTCGAGAGTTCTCCGCCTGCCGCCGCGATGTAGGCATAAAAGTCAAAATCCGCTGCGGTGACAGAGAAGACGATCTCGTTATCCGGCATGATTTGCACGTTGGGCCCGTAGTCGCCCAGTTTATCGGGAATGACCAGCAGTGTGCCGGGGTCAATCAGCCCGTTCGGCGGAAGCAGCCCGGCTGAAGTGATCTCACTCAACTCCACACCGAAGCGCGCCGCCACAGCGTTCAGGCTGTCGCCGCTCTGGGAGTAATACAGGAAAGGGGGCTTACCGGAGGTCGGGATAAGTGTGGTTTCTATGATTGGAGTGTTTTGCAAAGGGGTCACGGATGCGGTTTGAGTTGGTCCCGAGGTCGGGGTTGGCGTGGCGGGAACCGGTTCGCTGGCCGGAGTCAGGGTGGCGGGTATGGTCACCGGCACAGGTTCGGCCATAACGGGAATTCCCCCGGTCTCAGGCGTGGGAGTCATATAGACTCCCCAAAGCGATGGTACAGGTTTGCACGCACCTAGAGTTATTAACGAGGCTGTAAGGAGGATAACAATACGCTTCAAAATACGAATCCGTCGGTTAGATTATACCCGCGGAGATTAAATCGTTGTGAGTAAGTCAGCGGCCAATCTGATTGAGATCATTGCGCCCGTCCCAGGCTTCCACTAACTGCCCGCTGTTTGTCAGGAATCCGTCGTACTCGATCCCGTTCCCGCTGGAAACCCAGCCTTCCATCGTGAAGGGTATCAAACCGTCGGCAGAAATCCATTCCCCGTTATATTTACGGGCAATATGGACATGGGTGCCGTTCGAAAAACCACCTTCGCAAGACGGGTGCCCGAGGCGGTCCCCGGCAAAGGCATAAGTATCGACTGGAATACGATCACGGCTTTCAATGTGCATGTAAAAAATGACCCAGCCGGTCTGCTCGAACCCGTCGCCGTCAAGGTCCTGCATCACGACGCCGTTGCCAGTTCGCACGATCAAGCCATCGGCGACCGCTACCACCCACTCATCGCTGGGCGTGCAGCCCGCGACCTCGCCGGGTGGACCGAAATCCAGCGCAGCCCAGGCTGAGCCGCTATCCCAACCGCCGTGTGGGCCGCCGGTATACGACCAGATTTTCCCGGGCTCAAAGGGAAGGAGCATGGGAGGCTGTTGTAAATAGGCCGGTACGAGTGGCTCGATGGCAAGGTCAAAGGGATTGCCGAACAGGAAAAAATAGGTCTGGAACAGGCCAAAAGCGGTCGTGTTCCCCTGCCAGGTGAACATATCATCCAGGCTTGCGAAAAAAGCCTGCACGGCAGCGGTGCCGGGGTTAATGGTGGGTGCGATTGGCAGAACGCTCCCATCGGCCAGTACCCAGGTGGAGATGGCGTTTACACGCCAAAGGTAGTAGCCGCGGTTGAGCGTGTCGGCTGCCCAGGTCAACTGCCGGTACAGGCCCGGGTGCCACGCATCCTGCAGCCCCATTGGAAAGTCCAGGCTGGAAGGAGATGGTTCCGTTACCCAGCCGCTCTGGTGCTCCAACAGGGCCAGCAGCAGACGAGGGTTGACCGAGTAACTTTGAGCAACCCGCGTGACGATCTCGGCACCGTCCAGGATTTCCCCGTCTACTTCCTCATTAAATCTGGCGAGATACCCGCCTTCTCCCTGGACGTAAGCGCTCACATCGAACATGGCGCTGGATGGGCCGTAGACCAGCTCGGAATCCGGGATGATCTTGAAGTCAGGACCCTGTTCGCCGGGAGAGGCCGCCGGGATGGTCAGTGCCTGTCCCACGGAAATCAAATTCGGATCGGACAATCCGTTGGCCTGCATCAGCGCATCCAGGCTGACCCCGTACTGCCGGGCGATCGTGCCAAGCGTGTCGCCGGATTGCACCAAATGCTGACCCGGATCCACCCGCGGCGTTGGCAGAACGCGGGGCGAATCCGGTGTTGGCGATAAGATCGGCGCTCCAGGCACGCGGGTAGGGGGCAGTTGCACGCTGAAGGGGGCGAGGGTGGGCGCCGGCCCGGCTCGTTGGGCTGGCCCGGCGGTAGGGATGACGACCGTCCCGCCGACAACCGGCACGAGCGTAGCGTTTCCGCTTAACGGCACAAAGGGGTTGTAGCCCTCAGGAGTAGCTGAGGGAAAGTCCTCAGCTGAGTTTCTCTTACATGAGGTAACCAGAAGAACCACCAGCAGCCAGATAACAAGTTTGCGATGCATCAGGGCGATTGTACCAAAGAGTTGTCAAAGTTCAGGTAGCCAAAAGGTCTTACAAGTCAATTGCAGATTTGTAAGACCTTCTCGGGGGACTTGGTTTTTTTAATTTGTGTTTGTCCGTGGAAGGTTCTGAGTATCAACGAACGGGCTAGCTTACCAGTTCAACCTTAACCGCTGTCACCTTATATTCCGGGATCTTAGAGACCGGATCGAGCACGGCCTGGGTCAGTTCATTGGCCGATGCCTCGGGGAAGTGGAAGTTGGCGTAGACCATGCCGGGAGGAACCCTGTCCGTGATCCAGGCCCGGGCTTCGATGCTGCCTCGTCTGGAAGTAACACGGACTCTGTTCTGCCCATTCAGTCCCAGCTTTTGGCTATCTTCGGGATTGACCTCGATCAGCGCCTCGCCGTAGACTTCCATCAGGCCTTTTGAACGGCGAGTCATCTGGCCGCCGTGCCAGTGATAGAGCACCCGTCCGGTGCTCATCACCATCGGGTAGTCGTCATTTGGTTCCTCGGCGGGTGGTACATCGTCGATTGGCATGAATTTGCCCAGCCCGCGGGCAAACTTGTTGACATGCAGGATGGGCGTGCCCGGGTGTTCACCCGTGGGGCAGGGCCATTGCAGGCGCTCACCGGACTCGATGCGGGCGTGGGTAATACCGCCGTAAGATGGGGTTAGCGCGTTGATCTCGTCCATGATGGCGGACGTATCGGTGTAGTCCCAGCCGGCGAACGGGGCATCCAAGACTTCGGAAGTCTGGAGGATGCGCTTCGCTAATTCCGCAGTGATCCACCAGTCAGGTTTGGCTTCTCCTAGCGGCTCGATGGCTTTGTGGACCATCTGCACCCGCCGCTCGGTGTTGGTAAAGGTGCCGGTCTTCTCGGCGAAAGAAACGCCGGGCAGTAGTACATCTGCATAAACGGCGGTCTCGGAGGGGAAGATTTCTTGCAAGACCAGGAAGTCCACTTTTTCGAGACATTCCCGCACATGGTTCGTATCGGGGTCAGACATAACCGGGTCTTCGCCCAGGATGTAAAGCGCGCGGGTTTTGCCCTCGAGCACGCCGGGGATGATCTCGGTGGCGGTCATCCCGACCGTAGACGATAGACGGTGGACGGTGGATGGGCTTACACGGTCTGCGGTCGATAGTCCATAGTCCAACCCCCAAGCTTTGGAGAACTTCTCGATGGCTTCAGGTGACGTGACGGGCTGATATGCTGGAAACACGTTGGGCAGGCCGCCCATATCGCATGCGCCTTGGACGTTGTTCTGTCCCCGAAGGGGATTGACGCCGCCGCCGGGCATACCCATGTTGCCGAGCAGCATTTGCAGGTTGGCGAGGGTCATAACGTTGCGCACGCCGCTGATGTGCTGGGTGATGCCCATGGCCCAGATGACGGCCATTGGCTTACTCGCAGCCATGAGTTCGGCGGCCTCGTAGAGCTGGTTTACTGGCACGCCGGTGATCTCGGAAACTCGCGTCGGCGGGTATTCCATAATTGTGGCTTTGAACTCATCGAAGTTTTCTGTCCGCTCGGCGATGAAATCTTTGGCTTCCCAGCCCTTATCGAGGATGATGTACATCAGCCCGTTGAGCAGGGCGATGTCGGTGCCGGGTTTCTGGCGGAGATGGAGCGTCGCAAAATCGCACAGGTCGATGCGGCGGGGATCGGCGACGATCAGCTTTGCGCCGCGGAAACGCACCGCCCGGCGCAGCATGGTCCCGAAGACAGGATGCTGCTCGGTGGTGTTGGAGCCGATCACGAAGAAGGCGTCCGCTTTTTGAGAGACGTCGTCCATTGAGTTGGACATAGCGCCCGAACCGAAGGAGGCGGCCAGACCGGCCACCGTGCTGGAGTGTCAGAGACGGGCGCAGTGGTCGATATTGTTCGTCCCTATGACCTGCCGCGCCAGCTTGTTCATCAGGTAGTTTTCTTCGTTCAGGCATTTCGCCGAGGTCAGCACGCCGACGCTGTCGGGGCCGTGCGTATCACGGGCTTCGCGCAGTTTACCGGCTGTGATGTCGAGGGCGGTATCCCAATCGGTCTCGATCCAGTCCCAGGCGTTGCCTTTGAGCCGTTTGTCTTTCTTTTCAAGTAAGTAGCGGCGGACACGCGGCTTCTTTAGGCGGTCGGGATGGTGGATGTAGTCGTAACCGTAGCGCCCTTTCACGCATAATGCCATACCGTTGACCGGAGCGTCCGGGTTGGATACCACACCGATGACCTTCTTATGCTTGACCAGCAGGTCAAACTGGCAGCCAACCCCGCAGTAGGAACATGTCGTAGTGACTTTGGTCACCTGGCGGGCGCGGGCGATGCCCTGACCGTAGCTCAACTTATTGGAGAGCGCGCCGGTCGGGCAGTAGGCTACACACTGACCGCAGGATTCGCAATGTGCTTCCAGCATGGTCGTGTTTGCCCCGGCTACGATGATTTCCTCGAAGCCGCGCTGGGCTACGCCCCACACGTCACGCACCTGTACCTCGGCGCAGGCCAGCACGCAGCGACGGCACAGGATGCACTTGTTGAAGTCCACGCGGATGAAGGGATTGGGGTCGCTATCGACTTTGTAGCGTGTGCCTTTAGTACCCCATTCTGGCGCATCCACCTGGTACTCGTAGGCCAGGTCTTGCAGGTCGCATTCGCCGCTGACGTCACAGGTAGCGCAGTTTGGCGAGTGGTTTGCCAGCATCTGCTCCAGGGATAGTTTTCGGGAGGTGATGGTTTTCTGGCTGTCGGTCTCGATCTCCATCTCATCCCAAACCTGGGTCACGCAGGCGGCCTGTAGGAAGCGGTTACCTTTGACCTCCACCACGCACATGCGGCAGTTGCCGGTCGGAGACAGGTCTTTGTGGTAGCACAGGGTCGGGATGCGGTAGTCATTTTCCTTGGCAACATCCAGGATGGTTTGACCGGGCTGGGCCTCGATTTTCTTTCCGTTAAGGGTAATGTTCACTGTCATAAAATTCCTCGCAACTCCCTCTCCTTCTTTGGGAGGGGATTAATGCGCTGCTTTTTCGAATTCCTTCGCAAAATGTTTCATCGCCGAATTCATCGGGATCGGCACGGATTGTCCCAAACCGCAGAACGAAGCAAAGCACATATTGTCAGAAAGCGCCTTTAATTCCGATAGATCGCCTTGTTGGCCTTTCCCTTCGGCCATACGTTTGAGAATTTCCAGCGAACGCCAGGTACCGACCCGGCAGGGAGTGCATTTGCCGCACGATTCGACCGCGAAAAAATGCAGCAGTTCGCGCAGGAAGACCACCGGTGAGACGTTCTGATCGCAGACCAGGAACGCGCCCGCGCCGAGCGAAACCCCTTTTTGGGAGGACGCGAAGTCGATCGGGATTTCCAGCATGCTTCCGTCTACGACCGTTCCCGCGGCTCCGCCGCACAGGGCGAATTGGAATTCGGAGCCGTCCAGCATGCCGCCGCCGAAATCCTCGATGATCTGGCGCAGGGTCAGCCCAAAAGGCGCCTCGAACAGGCCAGGGTTGTTGACGTGACCGAGCAGCATGTACATTTTTGTGCCGGGAGTGGAGTAGTTCGAAAGCGTTTTCCACCAGTCCACGCCATTTTTCAGGATGTGCGGCACAGCGGCGTAGGATTCGACGTTGTTCACGGCAGTCGGTTTTCCGCGGAAGCCGTAACTGGGGGGGTAAGGCGGTCGCAGGCGTGGTTCTCCGCGTTTGCCTTCCATTGATTCGATCAGGGCGGTCTCTTCGCCGCAGATGTAAGCCCCTGCACCGCGATGGACGTGAATTTTGAACGAGAAACCGCTGGCAAGAATGTTTTCCCCGAGCAGGTTCTTGGCTTCAGCCTGCTCGATTGCTCGTTCCAGGCGCTGGGCCTGGTACTCGTACTCGCCGCGGATGTAGATCCAGGCTTCGGACGCGCCGCAGGCGTAACCGCCGATGGCCATGCCTTCCAGCAGCTGGTGCGGGTTGGTATCGATCAGGACGCGGTCCTTGAAGATCAGTGGCTCGGACTCATCGGCGTTGCAGATCATGTATTTGGGCGAACCCTTGGCTCCGGCTACGAACTTCCACTTGCGGCCGACGGGGAAGCCCGCTCCACCGCGGCCTTGCAAGCCTGAGACTTCTACCCGATCGAGGGCTTCCTCGGGTGTCATCCGGAGCGCGGACTTCAATCCTTGGTATGCGCCATATTCCAGTGCAGATTCGATTGAATCGGGGTCGATCTTGTCTGCGTTGGCCATCATCACGCGGACTTCACCGGGACGCGGCTGGGAGTAGTCGGTTGGGACGCCGCGCCAGCCTTCGCACACCTTTTGCGCGTCCGCGCTGGTGACGGGCCCGGCTTGCTCGTCTTCAACGAGAACAGCCGGGGCGCGGTCGCACAAGCCGAGGCAGGAGGAGCGCTCGACGGTGTAGTCGTCTCCGAGTTGAGCCTGAAAACTGGAAATTGGAGACTTGTCGCTGGCCCGTTTCAACCAGCAGACCGGTCCGTCGCAGACGCGTAGAACCTTTTTTCGCTCCTCGAACGAGAGCATAGAGTAGAAGGTGGCCATCCCGTAGGCCTTGTGGGGCGGAACATTCAGCGCCCGGGCCGCGTCGGTAACGGTGGCAGGCGAGAGCCCGGCGGGATGCGCTTGTAGGTCCACCAGCACTTCGAGCAGCGCTTCGGGGTTATTCCCGTGCTCGCTGACGAGTTCGGTAATTTCAGGGGGAACAGGTTGGTATTTGATTTTTTTATTGGTCATTGGACCTCGCTACAGAGTGCTGCGTAAATATTTGAACCATTTTCCCGAATTATGCAGGCCATTCGATAAATGATAATTCAGGCTATTTGCAAGAAGCAGCAATT
>JAABUE010000068.1 GCA_011389535.1 Anaerolineales bacterium | reverse complement strand
GTACGATCAGCACGACCAGTGCAGCACCAATGAGCAGTGATTCGAGTGCCATGAATATAATGAAAATATCGCGGATTGTTTCGGTAGGAGCATTAGGTTGCAATAGTCCAATAACTGCAGCGACGATACCAGCGACCAAGACGATCAACAAAACCACCGCCACGATAACAATCGTTCGCTGGCGGTTCGAGGCTTCACGCTGGGCAGTGTCCTCTAAAATGGTCGGTTCGGGGGATTCGGTAGGTATTGTCATAAGTTTATTATAGCATGAGTGCTTCACAGTACTCACTGAAATTCTTTAGGGTTTTCCCCCATATGATGCAATCCAAGCCTGATATTTATCTACGAAAAATGGCGAGCCTTATTTCGCCTTTTTGGACGATTTAGTCGCTACATTTGTTTTATCGGCCATCGCTTTTTTCCTGACAGCAAGAGGGCGTTTGAGATAAAAGTGGTACCCAGACGAATCATACAATACTGAGACGAGCTCCCAACTGTCTGTGCCATAATCGGATAATTTCTTCTGCGGGGTGCGGCCATCAAATTTGTCGTCTGACCATGACCCGGCTATGCGGGCGAACGTAAGATATTCCCATTTTGTCATATACATATCCTTTATCGAGTTGGTTTGGCTGTCAGAAAAGAGGCAGCACTCATGATTACGGGGCCTTATCCCCGGTGTGTCTTAAAAATCAACCCTGCAACCTAATCCCGGCATCTCTGTAGCGATCAGCCAGCCCTCACGAAATTCAAAGCCGGGTATAGAGGGGTCGTTTTCCAGGTCGAAATGACCGTCCAAGTCACCGTAGCGGATGTTGGGACTGCTGAGCGCAAATGCCAGCCCGGCAGCGATGTGGAGAGCGGGCTCGTTCATACAGCCTACCATCGTGGAGAGATGTCCTGCCCGCGCGATAGTATCTATCTGGCGGGCGCAGTCCAGGCCGCCGCAAGAAGCCAGTTTGGTGCTAAGCCCGTGCGCGGCGCGTTGGTTGGCAATTTCCAGCGCGGAACCAGGCCCGCGCAGGCTTTCATCAGCCAGGATAGGAACCGGGCTGTTCTCGGTCACCTGTCGCAGTGAAAGCAGGTCTTCGGCCGGGGTGGGCTGCTCGAGGAATTCAAGTTTGCCCTCTAGCGCGCGGGCAACTTCCAACGCCGACTTAACGCTGTAGCCCTGGTCGGCGTCCAATCGCAGGATCAGGGCAGGAAGCGCGCGGTGGACGGCGCGCACGCGGCGGACGTCAAGCTCGGGATCGAGCCCGCCCTTGAGTTTGAGGATACGGAACCCGTCCTGGGCGCGCTTTTTAGCCATTTCGACGGTGGCAGGCACGTCGTCAAGCCCGAGCGTGATTGAGGTCTGGATGCGGTCGCGATAGCCGCCCAACAGCCGGTAGAGCGGCAGGCCGGACCACAGTCCCATAAGGTCATATAGCAGCATATCGAAAGCACAGCGTACGCTGGAGAGTCCGTTGGTCAACTCGGAGAGTTCAGCCATGGCAAACTGGGTGTTGAGCGGATTCAAGTCCTGCAACTTGGTGGCGCAGGCCTGGCAGGCGCGCGTTGCCTGTTCGAGCGTGGTCTCGTCTGCCGGATCCAGGACCGCGCAGCCCCAGGCGTCACCATAATCACGGACTGGCTCGGCCCGGATAAAGACGACATCGATCTGGGTCACCGGTTCGGGTTGCGCTGCAGAGCGAAAAGGGGTATGTAATTTCAATCGCGCGGGAGTGACTTCAATATGCGAGATTTGCATGAGGTTGCTCCTTTCGCTGATAACACTATATCCTTATTTTACACTTTGTTGCCCCTTACACAATCAGCAACTACTCTACGAATCAAAAGGGAAGTATAAAAACTCGGACCTCCAGACCCTTACGGCTTCTGGAGGTCCGCTGAATTCGATACCGCCTGAAAATCTGACGACTACCGCCTGGGTACTCGCACTACTTCATACTCGGTATCCGGCGTCGGGGGTGTACCGAAGCGGGCATTGACCGCATACAGGGAATTGCCGAAGCGGGCGATGGTGGTTGGTACGCGGAAGTAAGGGCTGGTGATGGTTCCTTCTACGGAGCCAGCAGTGAGTTTGGAATTCAAATCTACAACCGCGATCTGGTTGAGGGCGTTCTGTACCACGTAGAGGGTTTTGCCATGCAACAGAATGCCGTCCCCGTTGGGAACGCTATTGCCGCCCAGGTCGATGAGCGTCGCCTCGCCGGTATCCGGGTCGACGGTGTAGAGGGTTCCAAGCGTGCTATTCACGATGATCAGGGTCTTGCCGTTGGGTGTGGCGTCGATCCCGTTGGTGTTGAACCCGCCTGGCACAAACTGATAATCGCCGCTTAGGGGAATCTCTTCAACAACAACCGGATCAGGCAGTTGGCCGTTGTTCTCCAATGGCACGCGGTAGAGCACCGGTTGGAAGGAATCGGTGAAGTAAGCGGCATCCTTGGTAATCACCACATCATTGACAAAGGTAGGCGTTGAGGTAGCAAGTTGGATAGCCGCTCTGTTTGCGCCGGTCTCGCCGTCATAGACAAAAGCCATCCCGGTAGGACCACCCGCCACGAAGAGCAGGCCGGTACGGCTGTCAAACTCCAGACCGATAGCCATATGCCCTGCCTGCGCAGGGACAAGCACTTCGCCTTCGCCGGTCCGATAGTCACCACGATAGATTGCCCCGGTGGGAATCGATCCGACAAAGAAGGTGGTCCCGTTTCCTGTGGCGATACCTTCCGGCTGGAAACCATCAGGTAGTGGAATCACCTCTGGAAATGGCTTGACTGGCGCGCTTCCCATCACCATGAAACTCAGGATGGAGAACACCAGCAAAGCTAGAACTGGCTTGCTCTTGAAAAGTCGAGAATCAAACATGTTTTACCTCCTGGATTGGTTGGAATCCCTGCCCGATGTAGCATTGAAGGTGTGTTGGTAAAACCCCGTTTTCGTTTTGTGCGTGCGTTGCCGTTCCCTTTTACTGGTACTGGATCATTATAGACAAAAATAATAAATTTAAAATTAGAGCGGAGGGGTTCAAAAAAATCCCGCTCGAACGAGCGGGGAAGCTGCGATTTGTTTATAGACAAAAGGTTGAAATTTTTATTCAGGTTTGGAGAAACTGTCAAGCCGCTCGCGTATTTTTGCAAGCAGAAGTTGTACCTCGTCCCGTTCTTTAAGGGCCTGTTGAAGCGTTGATTCGAAAGTTAGTCTGTCTGCTTCTGGCAGAGTTCTCAGTAAATGTTCGTCGCGGGCGATCTGGGTTTCTTTCTGGCCCAGTTTTACTTCCAGCCGTTTGCGATACCTGTCGTAGAATTCGAAATCGTTGAGTGAAATTGGTGTAGTAGGCCCGCCCCGGGTCAAGATATCAGAGATAATCGGAAAAAATTTGTCAAAGTCGACTGGTTTTTCGATAAAACGGGTTACACCGATGGCTCGTGCAAACTCCTTGTCTTCCTGGCCTACATAAGTGGCGGAGAGGAAAACTACCGGAATATCGCAAGTTTCAGGGTCTATGCGTATCCTGTGGAGCAGGCTGAAACCGTCCATTTTTGGCATCAGAATATCGGCAATAACCAGTGCCGGACGTTCCCGTTTGATCACATCAAGCGCTTCTTGCCCATCGCGGGCAGTGACGACCCGGTAGCCCTTGAATTGCAGGGTTGCATCCAACAGTTTCAGGATATCAGGGATATCGTCTACGACGAGTATGTAACCTGGCTGGGTACTCATAAATTTATTGTACTCCCTATTTTCCTAAAAAAACTAAATTCATGATCAATGAATTCGCCTGTCTGTACTATTCTGGCTCACAAACTGTGGTCTTTGCGCGGTCGGTTGAGGCTAGCCACCGGCAATCTTGACTTTATAACCGAGTTCTCGCAGGAACTCTGCGATCCTCTCACGTTGCTCGCCCTGGATCTCGATCTGGCCATCTTTAACCGTCCCGCCACAGCCACAGGCGGCCTTCAGTTTTTTGGCCAGGGCTTTCATGTCATCTTCGGCAAGTGTCAGATTTTTGACCACTGTCACGGCCTTGCCCCCACGTCCTTTTGAATCCCGGTGCAGGTAGGCGGTCTGCTGGTTAGCGGGCAGGGACTTCAAGTTGACAGGTTGGTTTCCCTGCTTGCGCGTGTCTCCGTGCTCGGAAGACCAGACGGTACGAGGTTCGGTCTTTGGCATGAAAGGAGGATACAGGAAAAGTATAAATTGAGCAAGAGGGGTGCAATGTCCTATTGCATTTGTGATTCTATTCGCTATAATGTTTATCATAAAGGACAATTACGGTTATAGAACTCTTTATTTTTCGGACCGTTTTTGTCTTATCTTTTGCTCAGGAGGATAAAATGTTTCAAAACCGTACCAGTAAGTCTTTGTTTATTTCTATCTTGACCCTGATTCTGCTTTTCATCCTGATTATTCCCGTTACAGCTGCGAATAATCAACAGGGAAATAGCGGGGATAGGGGGTTCCGTGCTTTGCAGGGCGCTGAGGCCGCTGCCTTCCATATCCCTGCGGATGTGCAACAGACCCGGCTTGAAAATGTGAACAGCTACGGTGTCCGGACCGCACGCTACCAGCAATTTTTCAACGGCGCGAAAGTCTTTGGGGGGCAACTTACTATTTATACAGAAGCCAACGGGAACCGCCTGGCGGTCATCGGGGCGCACTACCCCAATATTTTGACGACCAACCAGGTCCGATTAAACGCTAGGCAGGCTCAAGCCGCGGTCGCCAAACGCCCCGAGGCGTCCGGTGGGCGCTTCTTCACCGAACTGATGCTTGATCCCGCCAGTGGACGTTATTTCTATATTGTGGAAAGCCGTTCCTTCGACAGCCGCTGGTTTTACTGGGTAGATGCTGATAGCGGTGACGTTTTCAATGCTTATAACGGCCTTACGGATGGTACTGGCACCGGTGTGCTCGGTGACACCAAAGATTTGACCGGGCTCACCACCTCGGCTGGCAGCGGTTTCCAAATGGTCTCTTCCGATGGGCGCCAGACCACCTATGATGCTAAAAATCGAAACAAATTGCCCGGTACACTGGCCACTGATAGCGACGATATTTGGGATACAGCGGGCAGAACCTCACCGGGTCACGGGGCTCTTGTTGACGCTCATTTCTATGCCAACGTGACCGACGATTATTATCTCAATGTCCACAGCTTCAACTGGCTCACCTTCTACCCGCAGGGCATGGTCTCCTCCGCGCACGTGCAGCGTAATTATGCCAATGCCTATTGGAATGGAGAGCAAATGGCCTATGGCGACGGCGATGGGGTGGAATTCAGGGAACTCTCCGGCGATCTGGATGTGGTCGGTCATGAACTCAGCCACGGCGTGACCGATGCCACAAGCGATCTGATTTACCAGAACGAATCGGGCGCGCTCAATGAGGCCTTCTCCGATATCATGGGGACTGCCATCGAGTTTGCTTACGGTACTGGCAACTGGACAATTGGGGAAGATATCGACATCCTGAGTAATGGATTCCGCAACATGGCTGATCCCAACGAAGATGGAGATCCGTCCCACTACGCTGACCGTTACACTGGTACGGGCGATAATGGTGGCGTGCATATCAACAGCGGAATTGCCAACCACTGGTTCTACCTGCTGGTCGAAGGTGGGCAGAATGCTAACCCCTCCCGCGCTACAGGGGCGAACGTGCAGGCTATAGGCCGGTCCGCAGCAGAACAGGTTGCCTTCCTGGGCTTCACAGCTTTACCTGCAAGCGCCAGCTTCTGCCAGGCCCGCGCCAGCACAATTGCTGTAGCCGGAAGTCAATCCGCCAACGTGGCAGATGCCTGGGATGAAGTCGGTGTGGACGAAGCGCTCTGTGGCGGTGGTGGAGGCGGTGGCGGTACCGGACCGGTCATCACAAACGTTGCCAGCGGCAAGACTCGAGGCAATAGCTTTGAAATCACCTGGACGACCGATGTACCCGCTACAAGCGAAGTATCCTTTACTTGCTGTGGCACTTACACGGATGCAACGCTGGTAACTTCGCACCGCATGTCCTTCAACGGCTCTAAGGGTGTCTTGTACGAATATTATGTCACCTCCAGGGATGCCGATGGTAACGCAACAACGGAAGGACCATTCACTCATCAAAACTAAGTAAAAACCATTGATCAGTCGACCCTGAAGAGCTCATATCCTTCGGGGTCGTTTTGATTCCTTAAATTAAGTAGGATAACCGGTGAAATTCAAATTAACTGCTTGCCTTAGGGATTAAAATTTGATATACTGAAACTACCGACCGTTCGGTAGGGAGACCAGATGACCAGAGATGATATCCTCGACGCTGCCGCCCAGGTGTTCCGCCAGAAGGGCTTCCATGGCGCATCCATGCAAGACATCGCCGAAACCGTTCAGCTACAAAAAGCCAGCCTGTACCATCACGTATCCAGCAAACAGGAGATCCTGCTGGCGCTGCTCGACCGCGCGCTGGATATGCTCTTCGAGCAAATCGAACTCATCGCAAAGCAGCCATTGCCTGCCGACGAGAAGTTGCGCCAGATGGTGCAGGTCTATTTACGGTTGCTGGCCGAAAACGGAGACCTTTCTGCGGTGCTGTTGTTCGAGCATCGCTCTCTGGAACCCGCCCAGCACATACGTCATATTCCCAACCGTGACCGCTTCGAGGTTCTGTGGCGGGATGTGCTGGGTGACGGCGTCCGCAGCGGATTGTTCAGTTGCGCCGATACAGATCTTGCTGTCCGCGCCTTAATGGGCATCCTGAACTGGACCCTGACCTGGTACCGCCCGGATGGTCCTCTGACCATCGAACAGATCGCCGACCAATACACCGGCCTGCTGCTGAATGGGCTGATGAAAGCATAAATGGTTTCAACGAATTCCCTTGACCAGCACCAAACATCTACCGGCGCCCGCGTCTGGCGTCTTCCGGTAGAGGCCTTTCCCAATTTCTGGGCTTACGCCTACTTGGTGCAGGTGGAGGATTGGGTTGTGTTGATCGACACCGGTTCCGGCAGCGAAGGCTCGAATGCCGGCCTTGAAGCCGGCCTGGCCGCTGAGGGAGTGCGCCTCGCGGACCTGACCCATATCCTGTTGACTCATGGTCACATCGACCATTACGGCGGCCTGGCATACCTGCGCGAACGTACCAAGGCGGCCATCGGCGTGCACGAGCTTGACCTGGGCACAATCACCACGCATGAAGCGCGTCTGGCAATCCTGAGTCGCAAACTCGAAGCTTTCCTGGCCCAGGCTGGCATCCCGGCCGAACGCCGCGCTGAACTGCTTGGCATGTACCGATTCACCAAGGCGCTGTATCACTCCGTGCCGGTCGACTTCACTTATGAAGCGCGCGATATGCGTATCGGGCCTTTTGAACTGTTACATGTTCCCGGGCATTGTCCCGGCCATGTAGCCCTTAAACTGGACGATATCGTTTTTTGCGGGGACCTGGTTTTGAAACATGTGACCCCGCACCAATCGCCTGAAGAGTTGACTCCGTTTATGGGCGTGCGCCATTACCTGGACTCTTTGTCCCTTTTCGGGCGCTGGGCGGACGGCGCATCCCTGATCTTCAACGGCCATGATGATCCCATTACAGACCTGCCTGCTCGAATTGCAACGGTCGCCGCAAACCTGTCCCGTCGGATCACCCAGGCTCTGGATGCCTTGTCAGAACCGCGCACACTTGTTCAGGTCACGGAACAGGTCTATGGTCCGATGAATGGCTATAACGCGCTATTAGTGATCGAAAAGATCGGCGCGTATGTTGAATTCCTGGTTCAACGCGGCCTTGTGGAAATCGTTAACACGAAAGAACTGGAAGACGATCCGGGGGCTGCGATAAAGTATTGTCGTGCGGAACTTGCTCCGAGCCGGTCTACCTCTCGGGCACAGCGTCAGACCGGCGCATACCCTGGCGTTTCGTCGGGTCAGAGAACCGACGGGAGCGCAAATGTAGTAAAGAGTTAAACCCCACCAAAGGAGAGGGCCTATGTATTCATTTGAACCCAACGAAGAGCAGCAAATGCTGCTCGAAGCGGTTGGACGTTTTGCTGCGAACGACCTGCGTCCGGCCGGGCACGATGCTGAAGAGGAGGGAACCCTCCCGAAAAAGGTCGTCAGCAAAGGCTGGGAGCTGGGCGTGCTACAGGCATCCGTCCCTGAAGCGTACGGCGGGTTTGGCGAACGTTCGGCAGTGACCGGTGTGCTGGCTTTGGAGGAAATGGCCTTCGGTGACCTGGCGGGGACGCTGGCAGTCAACGTCCCGTCGCTGTTCGTCACGCCGATCCTGCTGGTTGGCTCGGAAGAACAGAAGAAAGAGTTCATTCCCCCGGTCATCGAAATGGACTGGCAGCCTTATACGGCTGCGTTGATCGAGTATGCGCTCGATTTCGATCCGCTCGAGCTCAAGACGTTCGCCAAAGCGGAAGGCGATGGCTATATCTTGACCGGCGAGAAGGCCTTTGTACCATTTGCCAGAGAGGCTGAAGCCATGCTGGTCTATGCCAACCTGGACGGAAACACACAGGGATTCATCGTCCCGAAAACGGCGGCAGGCCTCACGGTCCGGAGTGAAGCGGAAAAGTTGATGAGCCTGAACGCGCTCCCGACCTACCGCGTCAGTTTTGAGGGAGTGAAAGTCCCCAAAGGAAACCGTTTGGGCGGCGAAGCGGGGCATGACTTCCAGCCTGTATTGGCGTCCATGCGACTGGCTCTGGCGGCCATGGCGGTCGGGGTGGCCAGGGCGGCTTTCGAGTACAGCCGCGATTATGCCAAGGAGCGCGAAGCCTTTGGCGTCAAGATAGCGCAAAAACAGGCCATCGCCTTCATGCTGGCCGAGATGGCGACCGAGATCGAAGCCATCCGCATGCTGACATGGGAAGCAGCCTGGAAGATGGATACCGGCGCGGAAGATGCCTTCAAAGATGCTTACCTGGCAGCCGTAGGCGCAGCCGATATGGTCATGATGGTTACGGACCGGGCAGTGCAGATTTTAGGCGGCTATGGTTATATCCGCGAGTACCCGGTGGAAATGTGGATGCGCAATGGGCGCGGTCTTGCTACGCTGGTCGGGCTGGCGATCCTATAAAGGTGAAATATGTGTATCGAATTTGAAACCCCCAAACCGATTGCGCAACAGCAGTACGTACTGAAGACAGTTGCTGAAAATATGATGCGCTCGGTCTCGCGCGAAATGGATGAAAACGAGCATGCCGTCCCTTACGGCTACATTGAGTTCATGCATGCTGCGATGAAAGCGACCGGCGCCGGTTCGCTGGCGCCGAAAAGCGAAAAAAAGGAAGAGGATCTCAACAAACCCAAGCGTCCGCCGATCGGTTACCAGATGTTGGCTCACATGCTCGAGATGCTATCCTGGGGTGACGTAGGCATGTACCTGGTCACGCCGGGGGGCGGGCTGGGCGCGGCCGCGGTAGAAGCCGCTGCCACTCCTGAGCAGAAACAAAAGTTCCTGGCGCGTTTTGGTGAGGAGAAACCGACCTTTGCTGCCATGTGCATGACCGAACCCGGCGCAGGCTCGGACACTTCAGCAATCAAAACGAATGCCTACCTCGATGAAAAGACGAACGAGTGGGTGATAAACGGGGAAAAAATCTTTGTCACCGCAGGTCACAAATCCATGGTGCCGGACGAATGCTTCGGCAAAGGCTTTATCGTGGTCTGGGCTTCGATCGACCCGTCCGCGGGGCGGGCCGGCATGCGCGGCTTTGTCATCGAACAGGGGACACCCGGCGCAACGGTGACCAAGCTGGAGCACAAGATGGGTATCCGCGCCAGTGACACGGCGGCGATTTCCCTGATAGACGCGCGTGTACCCTATGACCACGTGCTCGGCAACCCGACCGTCGAAAAGCAGACCGAAAAAGGCTTCAAGAAGGCGATGGCTACTTTCGATGCCACCCGCCCGTTAGTAGCAGCGACCGGCATCGGCGTGGCGCGCGCTTCGCTTGAATTCGTCAAGGAAAAGCTGGCTGAGAACGGGATCGAGATCCGCTACGGCCTGCCGCGCAACAAACTGACCAGCATCGAACGCGACGTGATCGATATGGAAATCATGCTGCGCTCCAGCTGGTTGATGGTCATCAAGGCGGTCTGGATGGCGGATAATGGCAAGCCGAACGCCCTGGAGTCGTCCATGTGCAAGGTCAAAGCAGGCGATGTGACCACAAAGATCACCCAAAAAGCCGTTGAACTGATGGGACCGCTGGGTTACAGCCGCGAGTTTTTGCTGGAGAAATGGTTTCGCGATGCCAAGATCACAGACATCTACGAAGGCACCGGGCAGATCAACCGCCTTGTGGTAGCGCGGCAGATCCTGGGCTACAGCGGGCGGGAATTAAGATGATGAATTTACCTTCAATCCAACCCCTCTCCCTTTGGGAGAGGGGCAGGGGTGAGGGTGAAATGGAGGCGACATGAAATATCACGTTCACAAAGCAGTTGTCATCGGCGCGGGTACCATGGGCGCATCGTTGGCAGCCCATTTTGCCAACGCGGGCATCCCGGTAACCTTGCTGGACATTGTCCCCAAGGATGCGCCAGAAGACGACATGAAAGCACGCAATAAAATCGTACAATCAGGCTGGGATGCGTGCCTGAAAGCCAAGCCCGCCAACTTGATGTCATCCGAACTAAAGACCTTTGTTACGCTCGGCAACCTGGAAGATGATTTCGATGTCATCGGTGAAGCCGACCTGGTGATCGAGGCGATTATCGAAAACCTGAAGATCAAACAGGATTTGATGAACCGCATCGATAAGGTCCGCAAGGCGACCGGGATCATCGCAACGAATACGTCCGGCATCCCGATCAAGGACATCGCGGCCGGTATGTCGGATGGTTTCAAGCAGCACTTCCTGGGGATGCACTTCTTCAACCCACCCCGCTATTTGAAACTACTGGAAGTTATCCCAACCGATGATACTTTGCCGGAAGTGGTCGAGTTCATCCGTCACTTTGGCGAGTTCCGTTTGGGTAAAGGCATCGTGTTATGCAAGGACACGCCCAACTTTATCGGCAACCGCCTGGCCTTTGGCACCGGTGCGTTCAGCATGCATTACATCCTCGAAAATGGCTACACCGTCGATGAAGTAGATGCCATCACCGGTCCATTGATCGGGCGCCCGAAAACGGCGACCTTCCGCCTGATCGACCTGGTTGGTATCGATGTCTGGGAGCACGTTGGCAAGAACCTGGCGCCGGCTATCCCGCATGACAAACTGGGACAGCAGTATCTATCATCTGAAAAACCGACCAAACTGATCGCGACGATGGTCGAGCGTGGCTGGCTTGGCAACAAGACCAAGGTCGGTTTTTACAAGCAGGAACGTGATGCGGATGGCAAGAAAGTCTTCCTGTCGCTGGATCTGAACACGCTGGACCATACTCCCTCAGAGAAACCGCGCTTTGATTCGATTGGCAAGGCCAAGAAGACTGAAAATGGATTGGCTTCCCGTCTAAAAGTTATGCTGGATGAAGATGACAGGGCTGCCAAACTGGTCCAGGCGCTCACCTACCAGGCTTTCCAGTATGCCTCCACGATCATCCCGGAGGTGGCTGATACGCCTCAACCGCTCGACGATGCAACCCGCTGGGGTTTCATGCATGAGGCCGGTCCATTTGAGATCTGGGATATGCTTGGTGTAAAGGACACGCTTGAGGTGATGAAAACCGAGGGCTACGCCCCCGCTGATTGGGTCGAGGGCATGCTCGGGTCCGGGAAAGAGACGTTCTACCAGTACGAAAACGGGACCAAGGTCGGCGTTTACGATGTCACCAAATCGGACTACGTCCGCATCGAACGGACGACGGGCCTGGTCCTGCTTAAAGAGCAGACCGAGATCTTGAAGAATGCCGGCGCGACCCTCTATGATATGGGCGATGGCGTGGCCTGTGTGGAATTCCATACCAAGATGAACGCTCTGGACGATGACATCTTCGAAATCGTCAACGAGGGACTTAACCGTGCGGAAACTGAGTTCGAGGGCCTGGTGATCGGCAATGAAGCCGATAACTTCAGCGCGGGCGCCAACCTGTTCATGGTGGTGGTTGCCGCCCAGCAGGGCATGTGGGATACGCTGGAAGGCGCCGTCAGAAAACTGCAAGACATGAACATGCGCATGCGCTACTTCCCCAAGCCGGTGGTGATCGCCCCGGCCGGATTGGCGCTGGGGGGCGGCTGCGAGGTGAGCATGCACGCTTCGCGTGTGGTGGCCGCGGCGGAAACCTACATCGGATTGGTGGAGCTGGGCGCGGGTGTCATCCCGGCGGGGGCCGGCACGAAAGAGATCATGCGCCGGGTCATCAACCCTGCCATGAAGACCGAAAACGCCGAAGTTTTGCCATACTTACAACGCGCCTTTCTGCAGATCGGGCAGGCCAAGGTGGCAACCAGCGCCTGGGAAGCGCGTGATATGGGCATCTTCAGCCCGCAGGACCGCATTGTGCTCAACCGCGACCACCTGCTGACCGAGGCCAAGAAGGAAGTCATGCACATGGTGGATGCCGGGTATTCCCCGCCTGCCCCCGAACTGATTTACGCGGCGGGCCGTGATATGCGCGGCGCGCTGCTGGTCGGCGCCTGGATGTTTGCCCAGGGCGGCTACATCACCGAATACGAGCAGGTGATCGCCAGCAAGCTGGCGCACGTAATAGCGGGCGGCGAGCTGAGCAAACCGACCTGGGTCAGCGAGCAATATATCCTTGACCTGGAGCTCGAGGCATTCCTGTCCCTGTGCGGCGAACAGAAGACCCAGGAGCGCATGTGGGCTTTGCTGAACACCGGCAAGCCGCTAAGGAACTAATCCGCCAATCTCTGCCAAATCCTCGCGAATACATTTTTTAGCGAAGATTAGCGTGGATTAGCGGATAAGGAGAAATAATATGACAACTAGAGATGCTGTTATCGTAAGCGCGGTGCGGACTCCCGTTGGGAAAGCCAAACGTGGCGGACTTGCGACGGTTCGCCCCGACGATCTGGCTGTTGCCGTTATCAAAGAGTTACTCAAACGGACGCCGGGTCTCGATCCCGCTGAAATC
>JAABUE010000067.1 GCA_011389535.1 Anaerolineales bacterium | reverse complement strand
CGCCTGTGCCACGCCGCCGCCGATAATGACGCGCCGCGGTCCAATAGATGCGCACACGTTGGCTGCTGCGATACCGATGTAAAACCCCGCCTTTTCATAGATATCTTTCGCGATCTCATCCCCGGCCCGGGCTGCTTCTGCGATCAACTCGGGGGTGATACGGTTCAGGTCGTACTCGCACAGTTCAGCGATAGCGGTCGTCCGGCCCTGGGAAACGGCCTTCATGCCCATCGCGGCAATCGCAGGGCCGGAAGCATAAGCCTCCAGGCAGCCATCATTGCCACAACCGCAGCGCGGACCGTTGAAATCGATCATGGTGTGACCCAGCTCGCCGCCGGTGCCGCCTATGCCGAGATGAAGTCGGCCGTTGACCACCAGCCCGCCGCCGATGCCGGTGCCGATGGCGAAGACCGCAACCGTGTCCACGCCGCGGCCGGCGCCAAAGCACCACTCGCCGTTGGTGATAGCACGCACGTCGTTCAACAGGGCAGTCTGCAGTCCGGTAAGGTCCGTGATGGTGTCCTGCAGGGGCACATTCGGCCAGGTGCCGGGCAGATTTGGCAGGAAAAGCGTCTCACCTTTTTCCAGGTCCAGAACGCCGGGCACGCCAATGCCTATGCCACCAATCTCATCCTTCCGCAGGCCGGCTGCCTGAATAACTCGCATGAATAGTTCAGCCATGCGACTCATGACCGCATCGTGTCCTTCGCGTGCCAGGGTGGGAATACTCATCTGGCGCAAGACTTCCCCGGTTTCGATATCTACAACTGCGGCGCGCAGGTTCGTGCCGCCCAGGTCACAGCCGATGTATTTCTTCATGTGCATATCCTTGGGATAACAAACGTTCCGAAGGTTGGTAGCAAATTTCCAAATCAGCTCCTATCTAACCTTCGGGACGTTTCGGTGGACGATCAGCGAATGAATGGTTTCAGTACATCGCGTGACAGGTAAAAGCCACGCTTCACTAGTTCCTCGTCACCTTCGAATTCGCGATCTTCATGCTCGATGCTGACCACGTAATCGTAGCCAACGGCGGTCAACGCGGAGATGAATTTGCCCCAATCTACATCGCCCCGGCCAGGCAGGCGTGGAACCTGCCAGCCCATACCCTGTGAGAGCACACCATGGTTGTAGACGCCTTCCCAATCGATGTGCAGGTCTTTGGCGTGGACATGGAAAATTTTATCCGCAAACTCGCGCACTACGCGTTCATAATCGATCATCTGCAAGATCAGGTGCGATGGATCCAGGTTCAGGCCGAAGTTGTCATCGGGGATGATCTCCCACATCTCCCGCCAGATAGCCGGCGTGCTGGCCAGGTTGTTTCCGCCCGGCCATTCGTCGTAGGAGAAGATCATCGGGCAGTTCTCGATGGCGAT
The DNA here is from genome assembly GCA_011389535.1 of Anaerolineales bacterium. GTDB lineage: Bacteria > Chloroflexota > Anaerolineae > Anaerolineales > Villigracilaceae > JAABUE01. The sequence goes on along the minus strand of JAABUE010000067.1, from coordinate 12,554 downwards.
CTTGACACCATGGTCTTTAGCAAACTTGACAATCGGCGGCCAGGTTTTGGCGTAATCTTCCAGGTTCTGCGGCACGGTCTTGTTCTTGTCCTTGCCGATGAATGTCCCCACGACGGGTACTTCCAGCATTTCAGCTGCTTCGATCACCTTCTTCAGGTGAGAAATGACCGTTTCACGGTGCTCAGCCTCGGGGTAGAGCGGATTCGGGTAATATCCGAGCGAAGAGACCGTCAGCCCGTAGCCATCCAACATCTTGCGTATGTCATTTGCCTGGGCCTCGTCCAGTTCGGAGGCATCCACATGCGTCACACCAGCATAGCGGCGTGACGCTTTTTCGAGCGGCCAGCAAGCGATTTCGATAGCCTGGAAACCGCTTTCCGCGCCCCATTGGGCGGCCTGTTCCAGCGTGTTGCCGGGCAGGGCGGCGGTGAAGAAACCAAGTTTCATAAATACCTCCTAGTTTTTCGGACTTCAACGACTCCCGTCGTTGAAGTTTTTCCAAAGTCGGGAGACTTTGGACTCCGAAGTCTAAACCTTAACCCACTTCCCTTCTTTTGCGCTGCGTTCGATAGCTTCACAAAGCTGCATCTCGTAGTGGCCATCGGCGAAGGTCGGGAAGTCGGGAGATTTTGTATAATCGCCAGCAAAAATGTAATTATAAACCTTTGTGTATAACTGCTTGAACGTATCCGGGAAGCCCTCGTTGTGGCCGCCGGGATAAGAGGCGGTCTCGCGCGCTTCAGGCGAGAGCAGCGACGGATCTTTCAGCAGGATCTGGTTGGGTGCTGTCCGATGGCCGATCCACAGCTCGTTAGGTCTCTCCGAATCCCAGGCCAGCGAGGACTTCGATCCGCTGATTTCGTAGGACAGGCGGTTCTTGCGCCCGGACGATACCTGCGAGACCGTCAGCACGCCGCGCACGCCGTTTTCGTAGTGTAAAAGGATGGTGGCGTAATCCTCGGTATAGATGTCCTGGTCGATGTAATCTTCAGGGGTCAGGATTTTGCCGGTATACGTTTCGAGCGGTTTGGACGGTTTCTTGCGAATGGGGTGGAACGTTTTGAAGTCCGCGTAGACTTCTTCGATGCGCAGGCCAGTGATAAAGGTCAGCAGGTCGAGCCAATGGGAGCCGATGTCGCCCACCGCGCGCAGAGACCCGCCCAGGTCCGGCTCGAGGCGCCAGTTCCAGTCAGTGGGCAGCAGCAGCCAATCTTGCAGGTACGACCCCTGCAGGATGAACATGTCACCCAGCTCGCCGTTCTGCACCATGCTGCGCGCCTGTTGGACGAGCGGGTACATGCGGATGTTGAAGTTGACCGCATTGACCCGCTTCTTCTCAGCTGCCAGCTCCACCAGCTCAGCCGATTCAGTAGCGTTCATCGACAACGGCTTCTCACAGACGACGTGCTTGCCAGCCAGCAAAGCGGCCTTCGCATGCGAGTAGTGCAGGTAATTGGGCGTGGCCAAATGCACCACGTCGATGTCCGCGTCGACCAGCATTTCTTCCAGCGAACCAAAAGCACGCGGAATGGCCAACTCTGCGGCCTTTTGCTCGGCCTTCTCTTGAGAACTTTCAGCCAGCCCCAGCACCTGGATGCCGTTACGGCGCAAGCCTTCGATGTGCGCCGGGCCGATGAAACCTGTCCCTGCTACGCCAACGCCGATGGTCTGCTTGGTGAGTTGTTTGGTCATGCTGGCATCTCCCTAATACGCTCCAGGAGTTGCATCCGGTTTGGTTTCAACTTCTCTGCCCTCTTGCAGTGCTTTGAAATCATCCAGGATGGTAGCGGTCGCGGTGGCGCCGCAGCGGGTCACGCCTGCGTCGATCACTTCCAGGAGGGCCGGCAATGTACGCACCCCACCCGCCGCCTTGATTTGCACCTTCTCGCTGACGTTGGCGCGCATCAAGCGCAGGTCTTCGAGGGTGGCGCCGCCTGGAGCAAAGCCGGTGGAGGTCTTGACCCAGTCCGCGCCAGCCTCTTCGGACAGTTTGCAGGCTGTGATTTTTTCTTCATCGGTCAGATAAGCATTCTCGAATATCACCTTGACTCTGACGCCGCGCGCGTGGGCAACATCGCAAACCGCTTTAATGTCATCGCGCACAAAGCCGTTCCTGCCTGAGCGCAGTTGGCCTATGTTCAAGACCATATCCAGTTCCACCGCGCCATCGTCCATAGCCTGCTGGGCTTCGGCAACTTTGATCGCGGTCAGGTTGCCGCCGTGCGGGAATCCCACAACCGTACTGACCCATACATCTGAATCTTTCAATTCTTCTGCGGCTAACCTGACATGACATGGTTTCACACAGACCGTCGCGGTGTGGTAGCGGGCAGCCAGTTCGCAGCCGGCGATCACATCTGCTTCGGTCAATTCCGGGCGCAAGAGGGAATGGTCGATGACCTTGGCAAGTTGTTCGTAGGTGATGGTTTTGCTGTTTAAAGTCATAATTGCTCCAGTAAGACCTGACAGGTTTTGAAAACCTGTCAGGTCTAATGTTAAATTTTCTTCCACAAATCGATCGGCTTCTCAACCGTCGGCGGGTTGTAGGGGAACTCGATCTTGCGTCCTTCGCCGGCCGACTGGTAGGCCGCGTACATGATTTTCAAAACTTCGCGCCCATCCTCGCCGGTTTCCATTAGGGTCACTTTACCGAGCACGCTATCGATGAAGTGCTGCATCTCCTGTGGGAAGCCGTAGTTCCAGATCTCCTCGAACATGGTGAAGGTGTAGCCTCTGGTCTGGCCGGCTTTTTCCACCGCGTATCCGTAACCTTCTTCAGAGTAGGTCAGGAGTGAACTGCCACGCAACAGGTCGGCGCGGGTGTGGCCTTTCTGACCATAGATCTCACAGCGATCATCCACGCCGCCGCCTTTGGCCCAGCTGTTTTCCAGCATAGCAAGTTTGTTGCCTTCATATTCCACGATGCAATAGGAATGGTCTTCGCCTTCGGTGCGATCCTGGTGGACGTAGGTACCCATAAAAGCGGTCACGCTCTTGACCTTGGGCTTGCCCAGCACCCAGCGAGTGTATTCAATTGAGTGGCAGCCCATATCCAGCAGCACGCCGCCGCCGGAACGGTTCACGTCCCAGAACCATGACATGTGCGGGCCGGGATGCTCCTCAGATTGTTTGGCCAGGAATGGCTCGCCGATGGCGCCTTCGTCGATCAGGGTTTTAACGCGCACGTATTTCGGGGCGAACAACAGCTCCTCAGCATAACATAGCAAGACGCCAGCCTTTTTGCAGGCCTCGATCATCTCGTCCGCTTCTTCGAGCGTGACGCACAACGGCTTCTCGATGATGACGTGTTTGCCGGCCTCTGCAGCCGCCACGACCGCGTCGCGATGCAGGTCATTGGGAATGCCGATGTCCACGACCTCGATCTCTTTATCCTTCAACATCTCGTGATAATCGCTGTAAGCGCTGGGAATCCCGCGCTCCTCGGCGAATTTCGCAGCGTTATGCGGACTGGCAACTGCCACCACTTCGGCGTTGTGTACCCAGCCTTTGAAAGCCGCATGATGGATGTCGCCTACAAAACCGGTCCCGATCATGCCAACTTTAACTGTTTTGCTCATGACCTTCTCCTTCCTTTTCAAAAGAGAGGGGAAGGTGGGGTGTTTCGGGCTGGCTGCGCCAGCCCGAAACACCCCACACCCCATTTTATTGTTAACGAATACTTAAAGAATAAGCAGGGCGCACCGATCTTTAGTGATGTTACGATGTAATCTTTGATAGGGCTGCGAAAGGATGCAGCCCCGCTTATTTCCGAACCTAGAGCCGCAGGGATCGCTGGCGGCCGTAGATAGAGATCAAGATCAAAAGCGTCCCGCCCAACACCATCCGGCGGACAGAATCGGGCATTTGCATGGTGGTCAGCAGGCTGGTGATGAGCGTCAAGACGATTGCCCCGGCCATCGTGCCCCAATAGCTGCCTTTACCGCCCGAGAGCAGCGTCCCGCCGACAGCCACCGCCGCAATGGACGGAAACAGGAATGGCTGGCCCAACTGAATGTGAACAACTCCGGTATTGCCAACCAGCAGGAAGCCGCCAAACCCGGCCAGCGCTCCAGCCAGCGAATATGTTGCCAGGTTCGTCCAGGTAACGTTGACCCCGGAAAGCTTGGCTGTGACCCGGTTGACACCAATTGCAAACAGATTTTTTCCGAATGCGGTTCGTTCTAAAAGCAGCCACATCAGCACGCCAAAAATGAGCCAGATGACCACAGCTCCGGGGATGGGGATGGACGGCGAAACCGGGCGGGCGATCAAACGGGTCATGATGGGCGCGATCCTCCCGCTCACGGTGCCATGGTTGACAACGATAATCGCGCCCGTCACCACACCAGACATGCCCAGCGTCATCACAAAGGGGGAGACCTTCAAGAAAGTCACGCCGATGCCATTCAACATACCGATCACAGCACCCACTCCCAGTGAAATCAACAGGGCGATCAGAACCCTGTCGTTCTCGCCGCTGACATATACGTAGGTCAGGATGGCGGTAAGCGTCACCACTGAACCGGCCGACAGGTCAATGCCTTCGGAGCCGCTGATGATGACAAGGGTCTGCCCTGCGGCGATCACACCCAGGAAAACTGCCAACCGGACGATGTTGGTCGCCTGGGCTATGGCAATATCCACGTTGCTGCCGTAGCTGTTAGGGAGAAAGCCGGACAACAGGAACAGTACAATCGCCAGGATCAAGGCGGCCACCGGAGGGGAAACGCTGAAGCGCTTCATGCTCTCCTCCTGCGGAACAGGTTGATGACTCCGGGAGCAGCCAGGGCTGCAACGATAATGGTTGCTTTGACCAGAGTCTCCCACCAGGTGTTGATGTGCGAAAAGGAAATAATATTCTGGATCACGCTGAGGGTGATCGCGCCCAAAATTGGTCCGGCCACGCCACCGATGCCGCCGCTGAAGGCATTTCCGCCGATGACCACGGCCGTAATGGAATTCAAAGTCATTGGATTGCCAATGTCCGCGTTCCCGGAGCCGCTCAACATGGTGATGGCGATACCGGCCAGCGCTGCCATGAAGCCGGAGATGACGTATGCGCTGAACTGCACCAGCGTCACCGGGACGGCCGTTTCATAGGCCGCTTCCGCTTTGCCGCCCACAGCGAAGAGGTATTTTCCATACCGGGTGGAACTGACGTAAGCCCAGACCAACAACAAAATGGCGATCACGTAAAAAGCCAGGGGCAAGCTCAAGGGAGTCGAGGTGCGGTACACGCTTGCAATCGCAGATGGAATCCCGCCTCCCGGGTTCGGCAGGATGAAGAGCGCAAATCCGGCGTACAGGAAGCTGGTCGCATAGGTGGTGATAATTGGTTGCAGACGCAGGTAGGCGATGAAAAATCCGTTGATCGCTCCAGCCAGCGCACCCACCAGCAGGGAAATCAGCACGTACTGCCACATCAACTCAGACGAGCCCTCCAAACCGACCCGGGTAGCCAGGATCGTATTGACAACGGATACGATCCCGCCGACGGATATGTCAATGCCGCCGGCGATCAGAACGATCGCCTGCCCGACAGTTAACAAGATCAGCGGCAGGAACACGCGCATGTTGCTGTTGAGCGTGCTGAGCTGAAACATATTTGGCTGCAGGTATAAATTAATCGCAACCGATAAAACCAGTAAAACAAGTGGGAAGAACACCGGGTAACGGGTCATCAGGAAATCCCAGGTAATACGGTTCTTCACAACGTCCCTCCCGTTCGAGATTCAGGATGAAATCCGTTTGAAACTCCCAGGCTGGCAGAGATCAAGTTTTCTTTGGTCAAAGAGGGTCCCGAGAGTTCGGTCCGGATTATGCCATCATGCAAGACCAGAACCCGGTCACACAGACCAATCAATTCTTCATCATCACTGCTGTAGAACAAAATCGTTTTGCCCTCATCACACAATTGCGTGAGCAATGAATAAATTTCGGCTTTGGTACCCACGTCCACGCCTTTGGTCGGATCATCCAACAAAAACAGCTTAGGTTTGCGCACCAGCCATTTGCCGAGTACCACTTTCTGGGCGTTGCCGCCCGAAAGGCTGCTGACTGGTTCCTCTAACCCGGCCATTTTCAAATTCAGGCTTTCGCCAACCTGTTCCGCATCCCTTTTTGCTTTTTTGATCCGTAATGGGAAACCATAGCGCGGCCAGGACGGCAGTTGCAGGTTATCCAAAATTGAACGGATGGAGAGCAAACCTTCCCTTCCGCGATCCCCCGGAACCAGGGCCAATCCTATTTGCATTGCTTCACGCGGATGTTTGAACTTATACCCATTACCAAAAAGTTTTACCGTACCCGAGTAAGGGACGTCACCAAATAAAGAATGCAGCAACTCACGTTGGCCTTGTCCGCGCAGGCCACCGATTCCAACCAATTCCCCTTCTCGCACGCTGAAGTTAATCCCTTTTAGGGTTACTGTTTGCAATTCTTTTACTTCCAAGCAGACTGGTTTTTCTTCGTTTTCTCCATTTTTCGAGTCTTTGCGGATATATTCGAAGACCGACTCTTTCTCGATCATCAGCTTTACTAGCTCTTTCTCACTGACATCTTTCATATCGCCCGCGCCGACGGTCTTGCCGTTGCGCAGGACACTGTATCGGTCCGCGATACGGAAAATTTCTTCCATCCGGTGCGATACGAAGATAATTGCCTTGCCAGCCTCCTTCCAGTCCTCGACCAACTCGAACAGGCGCTGCACCTGGCGGCTGTCCAGGCTGGCGGTCGCCTCATCTAAAATGATCAACCACGGGTCGAAGCTGATCGCTTTCAGGATTTCGATGATTTGTTTTTCGTCCGAGGGCAGGGAAACGATCGGATCATCCGGGTGGAGATCCACTTTGTACGTTCCTCGAAACAGGGACAGCAATTCCTCTGTCTTCTCATGAAGCACTTTGCGATTGACCGTTCCGATCGCCGTCATCGGCTCACGGGTCAACCAGATATTTTCGGCCACCGTCATCTGCGGGATCAGGCTCAATTCCTGGAAAACTGTGGCAATGCCCAGGTTCTTGGCCGCCTGCGGAGAAGACCAATGCACTGGATTGTTATCAAGGAGTAGTTGCCCTCCATCGAGAACAACTACTCCGTTGATCACCTTACTCATTGTGCTTTTGCCGCTTCCGTTTGCGCCGATCAAAGCCACGACCTCCCCGGTATGAACATCCAGGTTACCGTCTGACAGCGCTACGACGCCGCCATAGCGTTTGACGATGTTGCGAGCGGAAAGCGACTCAGGCATGGTCGTTCTATTGGACGAAGAACTGCTGAACTTCTTCTTCGGTCATGATGTTGTCGAGCAGATAAGCATCCGGCTGGCCTTCGCACATCGCCAGACCTTCATCCAGATTCTCGGACGTGATCACAGCCGCCAGCGGGAGGACAAACGACAGGCCGTTCGCGCCCCCCAGCGTGCTCTCATCCACTTCCTTGCCCTGCAGCATATTGACAGCGATGCGCAGGCCGGTTGGCGAAACGCCGGGATGGTTGGCGACCGCGATGGAGTCGAAGTCCGGGTTCATTGTCAACGCTTCTTCCCACAAATTGAGGAATTGGCAGCGGCCTTCACCCACGCCCTGCGGCCATTCAGCCGGGTTGGCGGCCATGACAGCCTGCAGCGCGCCGATTGCCATGCCGTCCTGGGTCCAGTAGCCATCCAGGTTCGGGTAAGCGGCCAGGAAGTTAGACATCACCTGCTGCCCGGTAGCTTCATCCCAGCGGCCCGTGTCCGTCGCCAGGACGTTGATCCCGGGGTAGTTCGCAAGTACTTCGGAGACGCCTTCCATGCGGGCTACATTGGCCGGGTGGCCGGGGAAACCTTCGATCAAGACGATGTCGCCTTCGCCGCCCAGCTTCTCAGCCAGCCACTCGGCGCTTTCCATCGCCCAGGCCTTCTGGTCAATGCCTACATTGTATACGCCGGGGACATCGAGTTCCTGATCGACGGAGATTACGATGATGCCCTGATCCAGCGCTTCCTGCAGGGTGGCATTCAAGCCGCTCACATCACCAGGGTTTACCAGGATGGCATCTACATCCTGCGCCATCAGGTTCTGCAATTGCTGGATCTGGCCGGCCACATCGGTGTCCGCGCTCTCGATCACGAGCTCAGTGGTGATGTCCGCGGCCATGTATTCCTGGTTGACCTCGATCAGCTCGGCGATCATCTGCGTGCGGTATTCGCTGCTGATGAATGGGTTCGAGATACCGATCGTGAAGCCCGATTCTATAGGTTCTTCTGTGGTCGCAGGCTCTTCGGTTGCCGCGGGTGCCGTAGGCGCCGGAGGTTGGGTGGGGGCCTCGGTTGCTTGAGGACCGCATGCGCCAAGTAACAGTGTCAAAAGAAGCGCGGCGCTTAAGATAGTTAACAGTTTTTTAGACATGTGTTCTCCTCTTCAATAGTTAGTTAGTAAATTTGGATATGGCGTGTAGACTTCTCTTCTCTCAGGTATAGCTGCCTCCTTTCAAAGAATACTTTTTTCTGTGTGAACCTGGTCTTGTACAAAACAGTCGATATAAACCTTGCGAAAGACTCCTGGTAGTGTGCGTAATTTGTCAAAACATCCTTCGCGAGGCGTTTGCACCTGGACCTGGTCGAGTACCGCAGCTCGTCAACCTAGGACGGGGTTGCGGTACTAGAAGGAATAATGCAAACCATCTTCAACCATGAACAGATATTCCGATGCCAATGCGACAGCGCCGGTAATCCCTGTATCCGCGCCCGCGCGCGAGAAATTAATCGAAAGGCGTGTGGTTGCCAGCGGAAGGGAGCGCCTTAATACGGCTTGTCGGATTGAAACCAGCAAATGGTTGCCGAAATTGGCGATACCCCCACCGATAAAAATATGACTGGGATTGAAGAAATTGACCAGCGTTGCCAGCACATCCCCGACCATCTGTCCGCTCGAACGGATGATTTCCAGCGCAGCCTGATCCGCCTCGCGGCAAGCAGCATTGACATCTTCCGGACGCAGGATGCCGCCATTGGCCTCCCGCATCTGACTTAAGAGCGGGCTGCTCCCGTTTTGAGCGGCCTGGATCGCCTTTTCCACGATGGCTGGCCCGGCCGCCATAGCCTCCAGACAACCCGAATTGCCACACCGGCAGATCGGCCCATCCTTGTCCACACAGATGTGACCAATGTCACCGGCGCAACCGTCACTGCCACGGTGGATTTTTCCGTTCGAGATAATCCCGGCGCCAATACCCGTCCCAATCTTGACAAAAATAAAGTGGTCCACGTTGGCGCCATCTCCAGTGCGTTGCTCACCCAACGCCATGATATTGACATCATTATCAACAACGACATACACCGACGGGAAAAATTCCTTGAAGAAATCCCGGATCGGGAAGTCCTGCCAGTCCGGCATCAGGGGTGGAGCGACCAGAACACCGCGGGCGAAGTCGACCGGTCCTGGTACGCCAACTCCGATCCCCAACATCTGGCCGGGACGGCTGCCTTGCGCATCGAGCATCTCCCCGATCAACTCCCTGCAGCGCCCCAACACGATTTCGGGCTTCAACCGGACATCAGTTGTTTCGTACCTTCGTTGCAGAATACGCCCCCCCACGTCTGCCAGTGCCAGTTCCAGGCTTGTCGCGCCGATGTCGATCCCAATCACGTAGCCTAACCCGTTATTAAGACGAAGCAGGCGAGGTTTTCGCCCGCCCTGCGAAGCGCCCTCGCCTACGTCTACCAGATAGCCTTTGTCTACCAGGCCCCGGATTTCCTGAGATGTTTTGGCTTTGGACCAACCGGTTATATTCGATATTTCTGTGCGTGATATACGACCGCGCAAACGCAAAGCTCGTAGAACCTCCGCTTCCGCCGTATCAACGATGATCGGAGCGGTCATTCGATCGGACGTGTTCGCGTTCCTGGGGTTATACATCGAGGTTATCTAATCCGTTTGTTAAATTTATAGCAGATTAAGTTGGGTATTTCAATAGCCAAAGCAGGATATTTATTTAAGAACTTCGTTCAATTTCAAGACAAAGTCAATAGTATGTCATTGTGAGGAGGCCGAAGGCTGACGCAGCAATCTCCTGTTTTTAGGAGAGCTTTACTGGATTGAAAACAAAGCACGGCCTTTCATCCAATACCGTGCCAGGAACCGTCAATCTTTGATTACTTGCGAAATCGAACCGGTTTTCTTATCCTTGAGAATGACCTTTAGCTTGCCGTCCGGCATTTTCTCTTCTTTGATCAGGAAGTGCCCTTCATCGTACTCTTTTAGCCCGGTATCTTCTTCCGATACCTCCCCTCCGCGCCAATCTTCGATCTGCACCGGTTCCCATTTCTTTGACGCGGCCGCCTTATAGCTGGCATCGATGATGGCATTGACGATATAACCGTCATAGAAGGTTTCCATCGGGGCTGTGCCCTTGTCCATCGCGTTGAACATATCCATGAACATCGCCACGTATCCGAGCGAACCAACCTCGTCCCCCACCGGGAAGAGCCAGCCGGTGTCGCCTTCAGCCTTTTCGGCCACATAGCCGCCCTGCCCGACGCTGGTGAACATCTCGAAACCGGTCCGCATCCAGTGGTTCAGCCAGATCGTGCCTTCGGTGCCGGCCACCTCGTCGCGCAGGTCCATCCCGCCCCGGAATGTCCAACTGACCTCGAATTGCCCGATGGCGCCATTTTCGTAGCGCACCAGACCCACGGCATGGTCTTCCGCGTCGATCGGGTGCACTTGCGTGTCTGCCCAGCAAGTTACTTCTAGGGGGCGGACATCCTTGCCGATGAAATCGCGGGCGATCTCGATGCAGTGACAGCCCATGTCTACGATCGCTCCTCCCCCGGAAAGTTCCTTGTTCCAGAACCAGTCGCTGTGCGGGCCGCCGTGCGTCTCGCGCGAGCGCGCCCACAACACCTTGCCCAGCGCTCCTTTTTGGACGGAAGCCAGCGCCTTGAGCGTCTTGGGCGTATAGACCAGGTCTTCGAGATAACCGTGGAACACGCCGGCCTTTTCGACCGCTTCCAGCATCTCCAGCGCTTCCGGTCCGCTGATGGCCAGGGGCTTGGTACACAAAACCGCCTTGCCAGCCTCGGCGGCCAACAGGACGGCTTTTTTGTGCAGGTAATTGGGAATGCCAACAATAACGGTATCAATTTCCGGGTCCCGGACCGCCGCGGCGATGTCATCTGTCCAACGCGGGATGCCAAACTCGTCCGCAAAATTTTTGGCGTTTTTAACCTTGCTCGAGCAAACTACCTTGATCTCATCTTTGCCACGGAAATTCAGCAAGCTCATCGTATAAAAACGGCCAATTAAACCGGTCCCCAGCATAGCGATTTTATGCATCCTGGCTCCTCCAGATATTACTGACAATCGTATTTCCACTAGAGCGGGGCTTGGGGACACCCCAACTCTCTTATCTTGAGCAATTCTTAGATATACCCTTTGGATTATATAGTAACATTTTTCACACGTCAATTCTTGCGGACAATCGGACAATAAGATAGAATTGTTTCATTGTACGTACATTACAATCGGTAGTCGAGTAGGCGGTGTAGTTTCGCCGTATCGAGACCACACCAACGCAACCCTTAGTTCAAAAATGATATGACTCCCACAAAAATGACACCCCGCCAACGCGTGCTCACGGCTCTGTCCCACGAGGAACCGGATACCGTTCCAACGGCCCTGGGCGGCGGCCCTTACGGGATCGTGGACGAGCTCTACCTGCGGCTGGTCAAGCTCCTCAAGCTGGGCGAGCCTGTAGCTCCCTTTCGAGGCGGACACAACATCTCTTACATGGACGACCGCCTGCTCGAAAAGCTCGGCACCGACTTGCGTTACTGCTGGCCAGGACTGTTGCCCAACAGCCCGATCATCGCGGGCGTGGACGAAGACACTTTTTATGACTCCTATGGACAGGTCTGGAAGCGCGCCCTGCCTTACTACTACGCCGCTGACGGGATCCTCAAGGAAGCCAGCCGCCTGGACGATATAGACCGCTTCGTCCGCTGGCCTGACCTGTCTGACCCGCGCTGGACCGCTGGCGTTGCCGAGCGCGCCCAATCCTTGCACGAGCAGAGCGAATACTTTGTGGTCATGCGCATGGTAGCCTCGCATGGCCCCTTCCAGACCGCCTGCGACCTGCGAGGCACCGAAACCTTCCTGATGGATATGGCGCTCTGGCCTGAATTTGCCCACACCCTGTTAGATAAGGTGACCTCAACTCTGGAGGGACTGCTAAAACTTGCTATGCAGGCCGGCGGGGCGTATTTCGACATGATCGAATTGCCCGGCGACGATTACGCTGGCAACACCAGCACCATCATATCGCCGGTTATGTTTCGCACATTCATCAAACCCTGTATCGAGCGACTGGTAAAAGTTATTAAAGAACATAATCCTGATAGTAAGGTCATGCTGCACAGCGACGGGGCTATCGCCAACCTGCTCCCGGATATCATCGCCCTCGGCGTGGATGTCATCCATCCGCTCGAGCCGCTACCCGCCATGGACCTGGCTGTCATCAAGGAAAAATACGGGCAGCAGGTATCCTTTTTAGGCGGCATAGATATCTCGCAT
>JAABUE010000066.1 GCA_011389535.1 Anaerolineales bacterium | reverse complement strand
CGGCTGTCTTCAACCCCGGCGACCAGTTGATCAAGCGGGGTCCGCGGTAGATGAGTCCTTTTTCGTAGAGTTGGATAAAGGCCTCTCGGACTGCCCGAGACAGCCCCTCGTCCAGGGTGAAGCGTTCCCGGTCCCAATCGCAGGAGGCGCCCAGGCGGCGGATCTGGTTCGTGATGATTCCACCATATTTGTGCTTCCAGTCCCAGGTACGGCGCTCAAACTCTTCTCGCCCGATTTCCTCGCGCGAAGTGCCCTCGTTGCGCAGCATCTTTTCCACCTGCAATTGCGTGGCGATGCCGGCATGGTCGCTGCCGGGCACCCACAGCGTGGAGTAACCCTTCATGCGGTGGTAGCGGATCATCAGGTCTTCCATGCTGACGAACATGGCGTGGCCCAGGTGCAGTTCGCCGGTCACGTTCGGCGGCGGGATGGAAATCACAAATGGCTTGACGGTCGGGTCGAAATCCGGTTCGTTGGGATCGTTCCACGGTTTGAAGTAGCCGCCCTTCTCCCACATTTCGTATATACGGGCTTCGGTGGCCTTGAAATCATAGGCTTTGGGTAGTTCGTGAGTTGCCATTCTTACTCCTTGAAAATAAATTCCAATGCATTTGTAAAAGATGGTTCGAAATCGGCGGGGAATTCGTGCCCTAGGTCAGGATGGAATTCCTCTTCGAAGGGAACGTGATGCTCCTTGAGCACAGCCTGGATCTCCCGGGCCCGTTCTAAGGTGTAATCCTTGCCGCCGGTGACGAAGTATCCCCTGACATCCTTGGCTTTCCTCGCAAGCGCAGCCAGCGATTCGACATCCCCCCACCAGGTAGCGCCCGCGATAAAACCGCGCACAGGCAGGCTCCCACTCAAGGCCGCATAGATCGCCATTCCGCTGCCCTGTGAGAATCCGCCAATGAGTATTTTCTCCCGGTCGATTTTGTTAATCTTCAATATCTGCTCAAGGTGGAACAGAATGTCTTGCAAGCCTGTAACCGGATCATCCCAACAATAGGAACCGGGATAAAGATGCCGCGTGGATTGCGCTGACAGAATGGCCCAGCCCAGACGTTTAGCAAATTCCCAGTTCTCCAAAGCGGATTCTTTGTCTCCGTTACGGCCATGCAGGATAATTAACAACGGACAGGGACTTGAAACCTGCGCATCTGGCAGGACCAGGATATGCTCCCGATTAATTTGCCCGCGTTCCTGGTCCCAGCGCTGCACTGATTTAGCGACCAGTTCCTTGAACTCGGGCAGATCGCGCAGGGGATCGAGATCGGTATCGATAAACTGGCTCTCGGCCCACCACATGCCATCCTGCAACCCTTGCCGAAACGTGGACAGGGCTTCTTCCAAACGCCCCTCCAGGCTGTGCAGGCACATCTTCCAAAAAGTGGTCCGCGCTGCCTGCTCTGGAAAATCTGGTTCGTTCTTTTCGACCAGTTTCAGCGCGGCGGCATATTTGCCTTCTTCATACAAGTTCATCATGTTGATTCGCAATTCCTCAAATGAATTCCAGTCAGACATGGGGACTCCTTCCAATTGAGCGCGACACCGAAGCGGCAATCGATAGCAGCTTCGCAAGAAAAAAGATGATCGGATACCAGCGCGGCAGAAGCAGACGGCTGCGCCCGCGCCTCATTGCCTGGACGATATGCCTGCCCGCCGTTTCGACAGGGACATCCAGCCGACGGTACCATCCCGGCTGCCCGGCATGTGGATGCGCGATGGATTGGACAAAGTCCGTACCGCGTAACGGGCCAAGGATGACCAGCAGGGTCCGTACGCCTTCCAGCGCCACCGACAGGGTGAAGGCATGGAGCGCCGCCTTGCTGGCCGCGTACAACCCGATGGACGGCAAGCGCAACTCTCCAGCCACCGAGCCGATGTTGACCACCAAACCATCCGGGCGCATGAACGGACGCAGGCCTGCAACCAGCTCCAGTGGCGCCAGCGCGTTGATTTGCATGACCCGCTCCACCTCATCCAGCGTCATCTGTGCCAGGCGGGAATGGCTGCCGATACCCGCACAGTTGATGACGACATCAAGCCACTCCCCGCTGGCGGTCAAGTCTGCCACCAACCTGCGGCGTTGGGCGGGATTGCCGAGATCACACAGACAGGTAACGCCAGGATGTGTCAGCGAAGCATTGACAGCCTCCAATCCCGGGGCGTCGCGGTCGACAAGATACAGGGAGCAGCCTTCCCGGTCGAGCAGATAGGCGAGTTCGCGCCCCAGGCCGCGTGCGGCGCCTGTCAGGAGGACGGTTTTGTTGGCAAGGTTCATACTCAATCCATCTTTACCGAATCCGCAATCGACTCTTCCAAAGAGAACGCAGGTTCCCAGCCCATCTCGCGCCGGATCTTTTCCGAGGAAAAGACTTTATCTACCGCCATCTCGGATGATCGGCGGATGCCGGGGTTTAGCTTGAACAAATCCATGATCCACAAAATCGCGTCCAGCAATCGGATCCATGCGCCTGATACCGGGAAAATTAGTGGATTCTTCCCTGAAACTTTTAAAGTAGCGCGCGTAAAAGTGAGCATGTCCACATTGTGCGAGGTGACGATGTAACGTTCGCCGCTGCGGCCCTCCGTCAGCGCCAGGACCACGGCCCGGGCCACATCGCGTACGTCCACAAAACTGTTGATGTACGAGAGCATAGGCAGGACTGGCAAATATTTTGCCATCCGGTAAACAGCTTCGATGCGCTCCGAGCCGGGACCAAGCACCACGCTGGGATTGAGCATGATGATGCGCATTCGGTCTGCCATTTCTTTCAACTCCATCTCGCTTATATACTTGCTGTAACCGTACATATCATGCTTGTGCTTGTACTCAAGGTCTGGGATCGCGTTCTCGTCCGCAATCCTGCCCGGTTGGATGCCAATGGCAGAGATCGAGCTGATAAAGATGAAATTCTTGCAGCCCGCATCCAGGGCAGCCTGGGCCAGGTTGTGCGTGCCGACCACATTGGCCTGAAATATCTTGTCCTTATCAGAACGCCGGAACGAGATCAGGGCTGCGTTGTGGATGACAACATCTACATCCCGCAATTCATTCCTGAACGTTCCCGGCTCCGAGAGATCGCCTCGCACCCAGCGCACATTCTCCAGGTTCTCCACGCCGAGCAGCGTGCTGCGCCGTGTGCGGCCCAATACGCGCAGTTCAGCCCCCGGGTCATGTTCGTGAATCGCTTTCACGATGTACTGGCCCAGGAAACCAAATCCGCCGGTGATGAAGTAAATCGTCATAAAAGTCTCACAAGTCTTATAGGTCTGACATGTCCGACTTGTTGGACTGGTTAGACCGTTAAAATTAAAACGCCTCGTCCACGATGAGGACGAAGACGTGTCTCCGCGGTACCACCTCAATTCGCCCTTTCGGGCGCTCTCCGTAGCCGACCACCATCGGCCTGCGCGGTAACGGGCGCTCCCGTGCTCGTTCTACTTTTTAGCTAACTGCTAATCGCTGACAGCTAAATTTCTTCGGCAGTTCTCCCGGGCGACATTCGGCGATGGGGTACTGAGGGGGCTTCCAGCCAGCGGCCACTCCTTCTCTATCAGCCTTGCCAGTCGCTTACTCCTCCCGGAGTGAGTTTTAATAATTATACATACTTGAGAGGGGCTAGTCAAGCGACTTTAATTTTTCACTCTCCCGCGTTATTGATTTAATCAAACCACGAAACACCAGCTTATGGAGCGGGCCAAACAAATACCAGTAGACAAAGCCGGGCAGGCCGCGCGGAGCGAAGAAGCCGGTCTGGGATAACGTTGTGGTGCCACTATCAGTTTCCACCCGCCATTCCATCCAGCCTTCGCCGGGCGCCTTTAGCTCGGAGTGTAAAGATAACAATCGGCCCTCTTTAAGGGCCTCAACGCGGTAGAAATCGACCACATCCCCCACTTTCAAATCGCTCTTGTCGCTCTTGCGGCCACGCATGCCCGGTCCGCCGAACAAACGGTCGAGCCAGCCGCGCAGGCGCCACAACCAGTGCGCGTAGAGCCAGCCATTTTTCCCACCCAGGGCTGTAACAACTTGAAATACTTTCTCTGGAGAAGACGCAACTTCTTCACAACGATGATCAATAAAAAAGCCTTCGTGTTTCATAACCTTTACGGGCCTATCACAATCCGTCCAGGCGGGTTCGAGGCTATCCGGGTGTAATTGACTGAGGGCCATATTGACCCCATCTTCATATCCTATCAGGCAAATGTGCGGGAAAGTCCGGCGCGCGGCATCGTCCCGCACCAGGCTGTCACTTCGCATGCCGTCTACCAGCGGCCTGGCAATCGCAGCAGGCACAGGTGTTATCCACGCCACTCCCATCGCCATGAACCAAAGAGGGATACTTTTCAAAGTGATTAGCTTACGATGCAGGCCACGCAGACGGCCATACGTAAGCATCAATTCGGCATAGTTCATTCTGTCCGGTCCACCGATTTCAAAAACTTGGTTTCTGACACCTTTGTACTCGAGGGCTGCCAGCAAATAATCGATCACGTTTTGGACTGCCACTGGCTGGGTAAGATTCCGCAACCAGCCCGGGCCAAAGATAACAGGCATCAATTCGGTCATAAAGCGGATCATTTCGAATGAAATACTGCCGGGTCCCACTATGACCCCCGCGCGGAACTCTGTCACCAGAAGTTTCCCTCTGCGCAAGGTTTCACCGGTTTCAATGCGGGAGCGCAGATGATAAGATATTTTTTCCTCCGGGTCAGCCAGTCCACCGAGATAAATGATATGTTCTAGACCAGCCTGCTCCGCAGCGGAAACAAAATTCTGTGCGCTATTCAGTTCAAGATACGGATACCCTTGCCCGCTGGACATATTGTGGACCAGGTAATAGGCTGTATGAACGCCCGCCATGGCTGGTGCCAGCGTTGACGGGTCCATGACATTGCCCAGAACCACCTCTACAAAAGGGAACCAGGCCCGGGTTTTAAGCCGAAGCGGTTGGCGTACCAGGCAACGAACCTGGTAACCGCGTTCCAACAATTGGGGGATCAGTCTGCTGGCAATATAGCCTGTTGAACCTGTGACAAGGACGAGTTTTTTACCCATAAGATCGCGCCAGCACATGAGCACGAGAAGCGATGCGGCTGGTCAGTCCGTCGAAAATGAATCTATGGAAAGGATACATAGCATACCAGTAAAGCAACCCGGTGAAACCATGCACGTCAAAGTAGGCATTGACTCTTAGTAGCGTTTTGCCATCATCCTGAGGCAGAGACTCGAATTGCAACCAGGCATCCCCCGGGACTTTCATCTCTGCCCGCAGGCGCATCAGGCGGTTGGGGTTGAGCGCTTCCACTCGCCAGAAGTCAAGAGAATCTCCGGGCCCGATTTCATCCGGGTGACGACGACCACGCCGTAAGCCCACACCGCCAACCAGCTTATCAAGCCAACCTCGAATTACCCAGGCCCAATCCATGTAAAGCCAGCCTCGGTGCCCGCCCAGGCCTGTATACGCTCGAAAAACGGCTTCAGGTGATACATCGACCACTACTTGACGCCGCTCAACCATCAAACCTTCTTCTACGGTGAAGATGTAAGGCTTTACATCCCCAGCAGTGGTTACCAGAGCATCTGACCAGGACGTTTCCACGTTATCGCGCATAATACGCCGTAATGCAAAATGGGTGGCCGTTTGGAAGTCGAGAGGCTTTATTTGCGGGAAGAGTTTCTTCGCCAGATCATCATGCACCACCAGCTTGGCGCGCAGGCCTTCAATTAGCGGCAGGACAATCCGCCAGTGGATCGGTGTCACCATGTGAATCCAGTAAGCTGAAAGGCGCGGGACATAAAATGGGGTGGGGATCAGGAAACGCTTCAATCCCCGCTCTCTCGCGTAGGCAAACAACATATCAGCGTAGGTCAAACGCACCGCGCCGCCAATCTCGATCATCTTGCCGTCGCTTTCAGGCGTTTCGAGCGCTTCCACCAGATACGCCAGTACATCACGGATGGCGATTGGCTGCGCCAGTGAGAAAAACCAGCGCGGGCAGATGAACAGGAACTCGCGTTCAGACAGGTAACGAATCATCTCGAACAACACGCTGCCCGATCCAACGATCATCCCGGCCCGGAATTCGGTCACAGGAACGCGTCCATTCCAGCGCAGGATATAGCCGGTCTCGTGCCGGGCTCGCAGGTACGGCGAAAGATAATCGGTGGTATCCACCAATTCGCCGAGATAGATGATGCGTTTTAATCCGGCTTCTTCTGCTGCTTCAGCAAAGTTGCGCGCTGCCGTCATATCGCGCTGGGCATCTAACTTGTCCCCCCTCACACCATGGATTAAATAATAGGCAACCGATACACCTTGCATCGCCGCCACAAGCGACTCTTTATCCAGCGCATCCCCTTTCACAACTTCAACCTGTTTCCCATTCCCATCTTGGGTGCGTTTAGAACTCGACGTCCGCCAAGGGCGGCCCTCCAGCCGTTCCGGGTCCCGCACCAGGCAACGTACGCGGTAACCTGCTTCGAGCAGCCTGGGGACCAATCTGCCACCCACATATCCGGTTGCTCCGGTAACCAAAATCAAACTAGGTTCTGCCATGCAATTCCTTTATAACAAGATTGACTAAATTATACATCCCGCAATCCGTACCTATAGATAATTTGCTCCACGCAAATTGCGGGATACATCCCGCATTGTGTACCGAGTCACGGTCTGCCTTATGCAGTTTGCGGGATACATCCCGCATTGTGTACCGAGTCCCTGTCTGCCTTGTGCAGATTGCGGGATACTTGTCTTGAAGTTTAGACTCATTTCGATGTACAATCGCCTGTAATGTACCCTGTAAAATCGGTAGCAACACCTCTTGCTCGTGCACGTGCGTTGCCGTTTTTCTGGCTCTCCCTTGCCTTCATAGCCGGAATTATCATTGCCAGCCAGATTTCGCTCAGATATGATATTTGGATCATTCTGGCGGGTGTTTTTCTCTTATTTGCGCTTCGTCCTCGCAAACTTGCGGAACTCGTTCATCTTTCTACCTCAACTTATTTGATCATTGTGCTATCCCTGGTCAGCTTTTGCCTGGGTGGGCTGCGTTACCAGCTCAGCCTTCCCAAAATCGACGCTTTCCACATCGCCTGGTACAACGACCGTGAGTACGACCTGCTGGTCACCGGCACGCTGGACGAACCTCCCGATTATCGAGACACCTATACAAACCTGCGCCTGAGGGTGGAATCTGTTGACACCGGTTCCGGGGATCTACCAGTGGAAGGTCTACTTCTGGTACGGGTTTTTCCAAATGAAACATACGAATACGGTGAACGCATCCGCCTGCGTGGCACGCTGGTCACGCCGCCAGAGAATGAGGATTTCTCCTACCGCGATTATCTTGCCGGCCAGGGCATCCATGCTTACATGTCCCGTACCGAGGTCACCCGCCTGCCGGGTGAGGGAGGCAGCCCTGTCAGAAGAACGATCTACGCTTTCAAAGCCAAAGCGCTCGAAAATATATATCTGATCTTTCCTGATCCGGAAGCATCTCTGATGGCGGGCATCCTGCTAGGTGTCGACACGGGTCTACCTGCAAACCTGCAGCAAGCTTTCAAAGATACCGGCACAGCGCATATCATCGCCATCTCCGGTTTTAATATTGCTATTATCGCTGGTTTATTCTTTACACTCTTTAGCCGTGTGCTCGGTCAATTGCGTGGTTCTATCGTTGCCATTCTGGGGATTGCGCTTTACACCCTCCTGGTGGGCGCAGATGCTGCCGTCGTCCGCGCAGCACTGATGGGGAGTATAGCGCTCACAGCTCGCCAACTCGGACGCCGTAATGATGGTCTAAATGCACTGATGTTGTCGGCTGTCCTCATGTCTATTCATAATCCTAACACTCCCTGGGATGTGGGCTTCCAGCTTTCCTTCTTCGCAACACTCGGACTGATCCTGTATGCGGAACCCTTTCAGAATTGGGCAGTCAGGGTCATTACACGTTACACCTCGCCGGGTACCGCCCAAAAAGTGGCCGCCCCTGTTTCTGAATACTTCCTGCTTACCCTGGCTGCACAATTGACCACGCTGCCCATCATGGCCTACCACTTCAAGCGTATCTCTCTGGTATCGCTGGTCGCCAATCCTTTTGTCTTGCCTGTCCAACCGGCTGTGATGATTGTAGGCGGCATTGCCGTCATCCTCAGCCTGATCTGGTTGCCGCTCGGCGCGCTTGCTGCTTTTGCTGCCTGGCCTTTTGTCGCTTATACCATCCGCCTGGTGGAACTTTTTGACCGGCTGCCGAACGGCGTTATCGTTTTAGGAGACCTTTCGCTCTGGCTGGTTATCTTGTTCTATGCAGTGCTTCTTACCTGGACATTGGCCCGCCACCGTGTAAGACAACTTTTTTATGGCGAACAGCCCGATCTCCCCACCTTGCCGGCAATCACGATCGCCACAGCGTTGATGGTAATCGCCGTGGTGACCTGGCGAGCCGTTTTCACAGTTCCTGACGGGAACCTGCACATCACTTTCCTGAACGTCGGCTCCGCCGATGCGGTGCTGATCAAGACCCCCGGTGGTAGCCACATCCTGGTCAATGGTGGCCCGAGCGCATCCATGCTATCTGACGGGCTGGGTCGCCGCCTGCCGCCCTTCAACCGCCGCCTGGACTGGCTGATCATCGCGTCCAGCCAGGAAAATCAACTCTCCGGACTGCCGCGCGTTGTGGAGCGAATCCCGCCTTCGCGTGTGCTGTGGGCAGGGAATGTAGAGGCTTCTTTTTCCGCTCGCAACTTGAATGAGTGGTTCATCGATGAGAGTATTCCCGTAACGCGAGCTGAAACAGATTCCGAACTTAACCTTGGAGATGGCGCAATTCTGCATATTCTCAACGTCAATTCACGTGGTGCGGTCTTGCTGCTCGAATGGAACGAATTTCGAGCTTTGCTCCCGGTGGGGATAAATTTCAGCGTGCAGGAAGAACTCCACTATGGTGAAGCTATCAAGGCAACCTCCTTGCTTCTGGTGGCAGATTCAGGATATGCGCCAATCAATCCCCCTGAGTGGATTTCCAACCTGAACCCGCAACTCATCGTCCTCAGCGTTGCTGCTGGCGATCCGGATGGTCTGCCCCATGAGGGAACGCTGGAAGCCATAGAAGACTACCCTTTCCTGCGTACCGACTACAATGGTTGGATCGAGGTGACAACCGATGGAACCGAGATGTGGGTTGAGGTCGAGAAGCAGCAACAAGACCCAGATGAAAATATAAACGTATCTGAAATCCAACCTTAAAACCAAAAGGCTCTGTCGGATGACAGAGCCTTTTGATTCGATCTGTTTCGAACTAACCTGCGCTAGAGAGGCTGCTGTTAATGGTACTGAAAACGTTGCCAATGATCGGGCCAAGAAGCATGAGGACCGCAATAACAACGATAGCAACCAAAACAAGGATCAGAGCGTATTCTACCAGACCTTGACCTTTTTCTTTCGGGGCGAATAACATGGCTTTTACTCCTTTCTTCAGAATTACTTTGAAATTGCTTTCAAGATGTTGTATTCAGATTATAGAAGTTTGCACTTGGTTTTGCAAGCGATTCTCCAAACACTTTTGTTAGGAACAATCACTCTTATCGTTTTTGTAAAGAAAAAGCCCTGTCAAGATGACAGAGCTTTTTCTTGATTGGCTCCGAACTAACCTGCGCTAGAGAGGCTGCTGTTAATGGTGCTGAAGACGTTGCCAATGATCGGGCCAAGAAGCATGAGGACCGCAATAACAACGATAGCAACCAAAACAAGGATCAGAGCATACTCTACCAAACCCTGGCCTTTTTCTTTCGGTGCAAATAACATGGCTTTTCTCCTTTCATAAGATACGACAAGCGGTATTTTGGGAGCTTTTTACCTGTCGTCCAGTTATTGTGAGGCCTACGTTTATAAATTGATAGTCCTCGGAGGATAAGTCCAGTTTATGAGAAACTGGAGAGGCTGGTGTTGATGGTGCTGAAGACGTT
Source organism: Anaerolineales bacterium (assembly GCA_011389535.1). Lineage (GTDB taxonomy): Bacteria > Chloroflexota > Anaerolineae > Anaerolineales > Villigracilaceae > JAABUE01. Next base: position 4,124 of record JAABUE010000066.1, on the reverse strand, counting down.
GCCAATGATCGGGCCAAGAAGCATGAGAACCGCAATAACAACGATAGCGACCAAAACAAGAATTAACGCATACTCTACCAAACCTTGGCCTTTTTCTTTAGGAGCGAACAGCATTTTTGTCACCTCCTTTCGTTGTAGAGTCTTCCTAAAAAATAGAAGCATTTCCATTATACTTATCAAGAGCTTAATTACAACGGCTCACCCTCCAATACGGTTAACTTTTTTGTTAGGTTTTCCCCCTACAAATGTCCTAATTAGACTGCTTGGTTTCAAGTTGTAAGTGCAACAGGTTGAAAGTCTGGCATTTATATAAAAATTACCAGTAACTTTATGACCAACTTTCTACAGCCCGTAAGAAATCCGTAACTTCTTCACTCGTTGGAATCAGGGTATGATTACGGCAGGTGAGGGCCCAATGAGCAAACTGACTATCCTTGTTGTCGAAGATGAACCCAGCATCGCTGAGGTAGTGGGATTGTACTTGCAGCGCGCCGGATATCAAGTACGGACGGCAACAGATGGGAAAATCGCGATGACCGCGCTGGAAAACGAGCTGCCTGACCTCGTAATCCTGGATCTGATGCTCCCCGAGATCGACGGTCTCTCACTAACTCGCTGGTTGCGAGAACGCTCAGATGTGCCGATTATCATGCTGACGGCACGCCGCGAGGAAATCGACCGGATCGCAGGCCTGGAAATGGGCGCAGACGATTATGTGGTCAAACCTTTCAGCCCGCAGGAACTGGTCAGCCGTGTGCGGGCAGTGATGCGGCGCTTGAAGCGAGCCTCCTCGCAGGATGGACAGGCTCCGGCTTCGACCGAGCGACCATTGACGTACAGCGAGTTGGTCATCGATGCCCCCAGCCGGACGGTCACCGTCTCCGGCAAAGATATCCCACTGACGGCCAAAGAATTCGACATGTTATATCTGCTGGCACAGCATCCAAAGCAGGTTTACACCCGCGAGCAGCTGCTGGACCGCGTCTGGGGCGGGGCCGAGTACATCGACCCCGGCACGGTGACCGTACATATTCGCCGTGTGCGTGAGAAAATCGAGGCGGACCCATCGAAGCCGGTACGGCTGGTTACAGTCTGGGGTGTAGGATACAAGTTCGAGCCATGAAGCTTAAAGTGTTTTTTCGTTTTATTTTAGGGGTACTCGTCATCCTGGCGATTTCGCTGGGGATCTTTTACCTGGTCATGTCACCGCCGCTGGAAGAATTGGGGCTGATGGCGTTATTTCTGGCGATCACCGCGCTGGTTTCTAGCATGGCAGGATATCTGGCTTACAGCCTGGGATGGATTGCATTGACGCCCAGCCTGAAGTGGGGGTTGATGGGAATCTACGCACTTTCCAGCGTGCTGACCTTTTTCAATGTCTGGTATTCAGCCAGTCAGATGTTTCTCAGTGACCATGATTTGCTGCTTGCCATCGTGCTGCTGGTGTTTGCCGGGGGAATGGCAATGGCTTTAGGCTATTTCCTGTCCAGCACACTCATAGAGCGCATTGACTTGCTTAAGAAAGCTGCCGGAAACCTTGCCAAAGGCAATCTTGAAACGCGCGTTTCAGTGACTGGCCGTGACGAGGTGGCCGCGCTGGCCCAATCGTTCAACCAAATGGCCTCTCAACTCCAGGCCGCTGACGAAAAGCAGCGCGAGCTCGAACGCCTGCGCACCGACCTGATCGCCTGGGTCAGCCATGACTTGCAGACCCCCCTGGCTTCCATTCGTGCCATCCTGGAAGCGCTCTACGATGGGGTAGTGGAAGAGCCCGAAACCGTTAAGCGCTATCTCAATACCGCCCAGCGTGACGTGCGTTCGCTCTCGGCGCTGATCGATGACCTGTTCCAGATGGCGCAGCTTGACGCGGGCGGCATCCCGCTCGAAATAGCCGAGGCGTCACTCTCGGACTTGATCTCAGATACGCTGGAATCATTCTCCGAGCTTGCTGCCCGTCAGGGCATCGCATTGGAAGGCTCAGCTGAAAACAACGTCGATCCCGTGTCGATGGACACCCAGCGCATCGGGCGCGTGCTGAACAACTTGATCGGCAACGCGCTGCGGTACACACCCGCCGGGGGCAGGGTGGAAGTGCAGGCGCGGCGAGCAAACGGGGGTGTAGAGGTGATCGTCTGTGATTCGGGCGAGGGCATCCGGGCGGAAGATCTGCCCAGCATCTTCGAGAGTTTCTACCGGGGCGAGAAATCCCGCAGCCGGGCGACTGGCGGGGCAGGGCTGGGACTGGCTATCGCGCGAGGCATCGTCCGCGCGCATGGGGGCGAAATTCGGGTTGAAAGCCAGCCCGGCGATACGCGCTTTCTGTTCACCATTCCTTAACCAACTGCTTAGCCTTTTGTAATCCTTTCGTAAGGAAGTTTATGTATCATCAGACCATCAAGGAGGCTGATGATGAACCGACTCTGGATCCTTCGACTACGCTCACCTGTGCCTGCGGCCCAGGCGCGTGCAGGACTGGCCCCTTCGGCTGTGCTCAGGGCAAGCTTTGGACTGCTTTTTTGGGGGCTGGCCGCCTGTGGTACAACTACCACCCCGGACTCGGACAAGGCTCCTGAACCCATGCCAACCCGCGCCTCTCTCCCGGACCTCGGGCCTGCTCCCGAATTAAGCAACGAAACCTGGCTGAACGTGGATGCCCCGCTGCGCCTGGCCGACCTGCGCGGCAAAGTCGTTGCCATCGACATGTGGACCTTCGGTTGAATTAACTGCAGGAATGTAATTCCCACGTTGAGGAAATGGCACAATCAGTACAAAGACCAGGGCCTGGTCATCATCGGCAACCATTACCCGGAGTTCTCTTACGAAGAGGACCTGGACAATCTGAAACAGGCTGTCATTGATCTGGACGTCCCCTATGCGGTGGCCCAGGACAATGACCGTAAAACCTGGGCAGCCTACAAGAACCGCTACTGGCCGGCACTGTACCTGATCGATAAGCGCGGCCACATCCGCTACGTCCACATCGGCGAAGGCGCGTACGAAATCACCGAAGCCGCAATTCAGGATTTATTAGCAGAAAGTTATCCTTAGCATGGGTCATTGCCTGCACCGTGCGCAGGCACGCGTGCGAGACCCTGAAAGGGTCGTGGCAATCCCATGGCGCAAGAAACACGAGATTGCCGCGTCGGGCTCCGCCGTCCTCGCAATGACAACAATAAAGAGAAGGTAAAATCATGACTGAAAAATTCAAATCCATCCCTGTGCTCTCTTCGGAGATCACGCCCAAATCGCTCTATCTTTCCCGCCGCGACTTTCTCAAGGCAGCGGGTATCGTGACCGGTTCAGCCCTGCTGGCCGCGTGTGCGCCAGAGGCCAGCGAACAGGACGCAGGACCCAGTCCTGAAGCGCCCGCTCCTTCGTCTGCCAGTGAAACCGACGAATTGGGTAACCCGCTCAACGCATTCGAAGAGATCACCAATTACAATAACTTCTACGAGTTCAGCACCGACAAGCAGGCTGTTGCCAGGTTGGCGGAGGACTTCAAGACCGATCCCTGGACCGTCGAAGTGGGCGGCCTGGTCAACAACCCGAAGACCTACGCGGTCGAAGACCTGCTCAAGCTGTTCCCACAGGAAGAGCGGATCTACCGCCTGCGCTGCGTCGAAGCCTGGAGCATGGTCATCCCGTGGAATGGCTTCCCGCTGGCCAGCCTGTTGAAGGAAGTCGAGCCGACCTCGGATGCAAAATATGTCCGCTTTGAATCCATCTATGCTCCGGACCAGATGCCGGGACAGAAAAGCCCGTTCTACTCCTGGCCGTATCAAGAAGGGCTGCGCCTGGATGAAGCCATGAACGACCTGGCGATCCTGGCCACCGGCCTGTACGGCGAGATGATGCCCAACCAGAATGGAGCGCCTGTCCGCCTGGTGGTGCCGTGGAAGTATGGCTTCAAATCCATCAAATCGATTGTTAAAATTGAGCTGGTCGATTACGAGCCCGACACCCTGTGGAGAAACGCCGCTCCCGGAGAATATGGCTTCTACTCCAACGTCAACCCCGAAGTCTCGCACCCGCGCTGGTCGCAGGGTTCCGAGCGCCGTATTGGCGAACTGGCCCGCCGCCCGACCCTGATGTTCAACGGGTATGCCGAACAGGTGGCCTACCTG
>JAABUE010000065.1 GCA_011389535.1 Anaerolineales bacterium | reverse complement strand
CCGGCCCGCCAATTCTGCAAGATAGGCGCGGACGTGACGGGCGCTTATTTGATCCGGAGCTGTAACCCCCTGGCCTTCCAACCATTTCACGAACGGCCCGCAGGAATAGCGGTAATACATCATTGTTTGATCAGAGCATAGCATAGCCTGGCGGGATAGGATAAAGTCGGTGTAAGCGTCTTGCAATTCTACCGAACCAAGTACCCATTTTTCAACTGTCGTCTTTTTGGGGGGCATAGATACCGGCCTTTCTCGCTAGATATGGCGGTATCAATACCACCTGCCCGCGCTGGTGCTGGAATTGGCAGACAGGCGTGGTTGAGGGCCACGTGCCGAAAGGCGTGAGGGTTCAAGTCCCTCCCAGCGCATTCCCCCGTCGAAAGACGGGGGTTTTCTTACTTCCAACTTTCCAGGGACAGCTCCTGCAAGCCAGGCAAAGCCTGTACATGTTCAAGGGCTTCGCTCACGAAAACAAACTCATATCCCTGTCTATTAAGTTCTGCGACTATCTTGTCATAGTAATCAAATGCGCGGGTTGCATTGAGGGACAGGGCAAGCTTTTCCGTGCTCGCAGGGTGAAATTTAGCCAGCTCATGGAAGTAAAAATCATGCGGATGTGACAAGGCCAGGGTAACATCCGGAAGACCGGAAACGCGCCAGAGCATCGAGTAGAGACCCCATCCCAAAAGTTTGACGTAACTCAGGCCAAATACGATTCGAGCGCCCGACAGGCTTGTGAACGGGAACTCGATAAGACTCTCCTCTCCGCGCCTGATCCGGAAGGGACTGTTCGGCATGTGCAGGTTGGCATAACCGAATTTCCCTGGGCGCACGGATGTGTATACACTGGCATCATACTGGTAGCCTGAATCTAACAAATGGCCGAGGCCTTCTCGGGTAATTTGCCCATACGGCGCGCGATAACCGAGGGGCCCTTTCCCGTTAATCCGTTTCATCACCTGTGCGGATCTTTCCACTTCCTCGCGGCTGGCTGCGTTGTGCGGATCGTGACTGTACGAGTGGGCTGCGTATTCGAGTGGAATATGCTTAGCGAGCCGCTCGAAGTGTGCCCCAAAACGCTCGAACAACGAGGTAACCGTGAACATGGTCACCTTGGCGTTATAGCGGTTGATGATGGCCGTGTAGCGCTCGAAATACTCCGGGTCTTCCAGCAGGCGGATATGGCCTTCGGGATCGCCATAGTCCGGCTCCATGTCGATGGTAAGGCAAGCAAACTTACGGTTCATGCGGTGGGCAAATTGGTAATGTAATAGAAGCCGTCGCGTTGCGCCACCCAGATATTTTTGAAGCCGAACGGTTCTGCCAGTGCGACAAACTCATCCGGGCGGTACAGATACACGCCAGGCAGTTTATGGACGCGGATGTACACCTGGCGCAGCTGCCAGGTGGGGAATTGCTTGCGGCGGGCGGTGTCAGGGAAATCGAGGAAGAAGTATTCGGTCTGCAGGTTGCCCAGGAAAGCGGACATGGCCCGGGCGTCGAAGTACTCGATCACCCCGAGGGCAGTCACCAGGTCCGATTCTGGAAGCGGGGTGTCTGGATGGACGATGTCTGCAACAGAGAATTCCAACCGTTCTGTTAACCCTGCCCGTACCCGGTGTTCCTGCGCGATTTGAACAGCTTGAGGGGAAATATCCACGCCATAGACTTTACTCGCGCCGGCATGTAAAAGTTGGAAGGCGAACCGTCCCGAAGCGCAGCCGACATCCAGAACGGTTTTACCTGAAAGATGTGGCTTGAGCAATTCGAGCGCGGCGTTCATACGCACGTACATGGCATCACCACGGAAGACGGTCGAGAGACGGTCCCAAAAATTTGCTTTGTGTAGCGTGTCTTTATAATAAGCGCTGGCTTCCCAACTGAGCAGGTGCTCCTGCCAGTATTCTCCGCTTTTGGAGATCTGCTTTGAACTCATTTAAGGTTTGCTCCTGTCAAAAATGCTGGCTGATTATACTGCTTCTTCAGAAGTTACACAGTGTATGGAGGACGGTTCTTCGCGAAATTTCGTATCTTTGTATTTCCTGTGCTTATAAAAAATCCCGCCAACTGGCGGGATATCGAGGCATACCTTTTCGCTACCCTTCGGCGGAACGGTAGCGCTCGATCAATGCTTTGGTCTGCTCGTGCTGGGGGTTGGAGAAGATTTCGGCAGGCGGGCGGTCTTCAATGATGGAGCCATCCCCTAATACAATTACCCGGTCGGCAACATCACGGGCAAAACCCATCTCATGGGTGACAACCAGCATGGTCATACCTTCTTTGGCAACCTTTTTCATGACCGTCAGCACTTCACCGATCAGCTCCGGGTCGAGCGCGGATGTCGGTTCGTCGAAAAGCATAACGCGTGGCTCCATTGCCAGGGCGCGGGCGATGGCAACGCGTTGTTTTTGCCCACCGGAGAGACGGTTGGGGTATTCGTTCTTTTTTTCGAGCAGGCCTACCCGGTCCAGGTTCATTTCCGCGATCTCTATGGCTTTGGCTTTATCGATCTTCTTAACCGTCACCGGGCCTTCCGTCACGTTTTCAAGCACGCTCATATGGGGGAACAGGTTGAACTCCTGAAAGACCATGCCGGTCTTGAGACGGATAGCATGCACAAGGTTGCGATGCTCCTTCCCTTTAGTGCCAGCATTTACTACCAGGCCCTCTACCTCGATTGTGCCTCCGGATGGCTCCTCAAGGAAGTTAATACAGCGCAGGAGTGTGCTTTTTCCGGAACCGCTGCGACCAATGATACAGACCACTTCACTGCGCTTGACCTCCATACTGATATCGTGTAAAACGTGCAGCCGGCCAAAGATTTTATCGAGGTTGGAGATTTTGACAATCGTGGACATGTTAACGATCTCCCTTGGCCAGGTTCGTTTCCATCCGGCTCTGGAAGTAACTGAATACCAGGGTCATAACCCAGTAAAAAAGGGCGGCCATGATCAGCGCTTCCAGGTTGTGGAAGGTGGCCCGGCCAACCCTGGTAGCACGCCACATCAGCTCATGCACAAAGCCTGTGGCGGCGACCAGCGATGAATCCTTGAGCATGGATATAAAATCATTGCCGAGAGGCGGGATGGCAAACCGCAGCGCCTGGGGAAGAACAATCCGCTTCATCATCTGTCCTGGGGTCATGCCAATGGCCAAAGCTGCCTCGCGCTGGCCTTTGCCTACGGAACTTAACGCGGCGCGGAAAACCTCGCTCTCATAAGCGCCATAATTGAGGCCCAGGGCCAGAACGCCAGCCCAGAGACCAGGCAGGATGATCCCTAATTGGGGCAGTGCCAGGAAAAAAAAGAAGATTTGCAGATAGAGCGGCGTGCCGCGGATAAGCGATACATAAAAGGTGCTCAGCGCATAAATTGGTGGAAAGGTCGAAAGCCTTCCCAGGGCAGCTAGAAGCGCCAGGGTCGTGGCCAGCAATATGGAGAGTCCGGATATGAAAATTGTGACCCCTGCGCCGCTGGCGACAAAAGATAAATTGTTTCTGATGAACTCACCATCAAGCTGGATAGTTTTCAGTTGAAATCCCCCCACAGAAAAGGATGCGCCGCTGAAAAGATACAGCAAAAATAAGAGCAGAGCGATCCAGGATATGCCGACATTTGTCGAAAAAGCACGTCTTTTCCGTTGCTGCGCCAGGAAAATCTGGTCAGCAAGACCTTTTTCTGCGCCCTTTTTTGTATTTGTTGTCTCCATTAGTGCTCCTCGACTCTTGAAAAAAAAATGCTGGAAGCGGCCTTTTGAAAAGCCACTTCCAGCTACTCGTACAGAGCTTACTGAGTGGGATCCATGGTGATGTCTTCGCCAAACCATTTCGTGGACAACGATGTCAGGGTACCATCGTCGTGCAGGCCGGTGATAATCCTATCCACTTCGGCGCGCAAGGAGTCCGTAGGCAGGGTCGAGTTTTTATCGAAGGAGGCCGCCAGGTTTTCAGAGAAAACGGGCGAACCGAGTTGTTTCACAGGCAGGCCGGCGGCGATGTTTGCATTCACAACCGTCTGCGACGTCACGTAGCCAACGAAGTCCTGACGGCCAGCGGCCAACGCCTGGGCGCATTCCTGGTCAGTATCCAGTGGGACGGCGGTGACATCAGCAGGAGGCTGGGAATAGATCGAGGTTTCGGGCAGGCCCATATCGCCCTGAATAAGCCACACGTCATACGTTGTGGCTGCACCAGCGCACAGCGCCATGCCAGCCAGTTCGTCTATCGAGGTGTAGGGGGCATCTTCCCTAACAGCAACAACGGCTGGAGTGTAGTAATACGGTACTGAGAAGTCAAGCACTTTCAGGCGGTCGGTGGTAATCGTCATCGAGCCAACGCTTACATCCCATTTATTGGCCCAATTACCGGCAGTAATTATGTCCCAGTTGGGTGTGGCAAAACAGGTTTCCACGCCCAGAGCATCGCCGATGGCGGTGGCTACATCTACGTCGAAGCCCTGCATTTCGGTGGTCGTGAGGACATCAGACGGGCAGACGGTGTCCGACGGGCGGCTGCCCGCGGTATTCAAAAAAGACTGTGGTTCGTAGTTTGGGTCGGTTGAAACCAGAATGTACTCACGGTTTTTGATCTCATCCAACAAATTGTCGGCGGTCGATGCACCACCGCCCCCACAAGCGGCAAGTACGAGGGCAGCGACAGCCATCAAGCTGACGAGCATGATCGTTTTTTTCATTTTCTCCTCCGGGTGAAATTTGAATCAACAGGCGTTATCGGGATTCTAAAGGATTATTTTTTCGATGCAACCTCCTCCTTTCAGAACCAATCTTCGATACCAAAATTAAGAATAGACTATTTTTACAATTCTTGCAAGTCTTTTCTAAGACTTTTTTCACTTTGTTTATTCTGTGTATTCCTTTTAACTGGAGTGGCGGGTAACCCCATTTCGACCATCTTTTTGATAAGATTTCTTTGCGAAATGGTAAAATAATTTTACGTTTTTTCATCGAGGAGGCAGGTGTGAGCGCAATTTTTCCGTCGGCAGAGTGGCTGGAAGGATTGGAGTCAAAGCTGAATTCGGATCAAAAATATGCCCAGGTTGCAAAAAACTGGGAAGGCGATCTGATCTTTTTCATCGAGCCGGAGGGTGGATTGAAAGAACCACTGACTTTTTACCTGGATCTGTGGCACGGAACCTGTCGTTCTGTAGATTATGATCCTGACCCCGAAAAATATTCCAAACCGGTCTTCACGTTGCGAGCTACGTACAACAATATTACGGCAATCCTGACAGGAAAACTGGACCCGATGACTGCCATGATGACCAACAAGCTGAAAGTGCAGGGCAGCCTGGGCTACATGATGCGTAATGTGCCCACCGTGCTGGATTTTGTCCGTTGCGCGCGGGAAGTCACCACAGACATTCGCTAACTCTCAGATCCAATGCAGCCTATCCTCAAAATCGACCTGACAACTGGCAAGACCGAAGAATACCCTATCCCTGAGGCCTGGGAAAGGGACTACCTCGGCGGGGCTTCGCTGGCGGCGCGCCTGCTGTATGACTCCCTCCTGCCCGAATTGGACGCCCGCTCGCCGGATACGCCCCTACTGTTCATGAACGGTCCGATAACGGGAACAGCCGGGCCGACGGTGGGGCGCTTCGTCATCTGCGGGAAAGGACCTGCTACCGGTTTATGGGCAGAATCTCACATTGGCGGCTTCTGGGGGCCAGAACTGCGCTTTGCGGGCTTCGACGGGTTGTGGATCACGGGAAAAGCCCGGGAACCGGTCTATCTCTGGATCAACGAGGGCAGGCTCGAGGTCCGGAAAGCTGCACACCTGTGGGGACAGGATACTTATGAAACGCAGACCCTCGTCAAAGAGGAAGTTGGTCGTAGCAATGCCCGCGTGGCGGTGATAGGACAGGCCGGGGAACGCGGTGTTTGGTATGCAGGCATCTTTTGCGACCACGGCCGCACTGCCGGGCGGACAGGCCTGGGAGCGGTCATGGGAGCCAAGAATCTCAAGGCGGTCGCGGTCTATGGCAAGAAAAGCACGCTGCCTCTGGCGCGATCCGGACTGTATGCCGGCGTTCGGTCAGCTTCCAACCGGGCTTTGAGGCAGGATAACCAGTCGCAGGTGATGCACGAGCTGGGCACAGCCAGCGCGGCCAATTACTCCGAATACCTGGGCGCGATGCCTGCCAGGTATTACCACCAGGGCAGCTTTGAGCAGGCTGATAATGTGTCAGGGGCGAGGATGTCGGAAAGCATCTTGAGCGGGACCAGCGCCTGCCACGCCTGTGTGATTGCCTGTGGACGGGTGGTCACGCTGGAAGACGGTGCGCGGCGCAAGGGACCGGAATACGAAACCATCGTTTCATTTGGGCCAAATCTATTGGTCGATGATCTGGCCGCGATTACGCGCCTGGGCGAGCTGTGCGATCGCTATGGCATGGACACGATCAGCGCGGGCAACACGATCGGCCTGGCTTTTACCCTGTACGAGCAGGGTATGATCACGCCAAGAGATACCGGCGGGCTTGGGCTGCGCTGGGGCGATGTGGAAGCCATCGAAAAACTGATCCACCTCACGGCGCGCCGCGAGGGGATCGGCGAAGTGCTGGCGCACGGCTCTCGTTTCCTGGGCCGTTACTTTGGCAGGGAGGAAGAAGCGGTACAGGTCAACGGGCTGGAAGTGGCCTATCACGATCCGCGCGGTGTCTCGGGGATGGCTTTATCGTATGCTACCAGCCCGCGCGGGGCCTGCCATAACCAGTCAGATTATTTCATGGTGGATTGGGGCAATACAAATGAAGATGCGGGTATCGGCTATTTTTCTCGCCACGATGGCGGGGAGAAGGCTGCCAACGTTGCCCGCCACCAGGATTGGCGCACAGTCTATAATTCGTTGGTGATGTGCATCTTTGCGAATATTCCTCCCCAAACCCAGGTGGACCTGATCAACGCTGCCTGCGGCCTGCACTGGGATGTTGAAGAAATGATGCGATCTGGCGAGCGTGGCTGGAACCTGAAACGCGCCATCAACAACCGCCTGGGCTTGACGCGTAAGAACGACAGGCTGCCCAAGACCCTGCTGGAACCATATGCCGAGGGCGGTTCGGCGGGATATGTGATCCCCTTTGACGAGATGATCAGAGCTTACTACGCTGCCCGCGGCTGGGACCTGCGAACCGGGCGCCCGAGGAAGGAGAAGCTTTTTGCCCTCGGGTTGGAGGATGTGTCCATAGATTTGTGGGGATAATTCAGCCAGCAGGTTTTCCTACCTTCCTCTTACACAACCTTGTTACAATCAGATAAAAATTCGCGGAGGAGTTTCGCATGAAATTGGTAACTGTCCCTGAGATGCTGGCAATCGAAAAAGAAGCCGATGCCAACGGTTTATCTTATGCTGAAATGATGGAAAATGCAGGCAGCGGCCTGGCGGATGTCATTCTGGAGTTATTTGGAGAGGATGAAGAACTGGAAGCCTTTGGCCTGGTCGGGCCGGGGAATAACGGCGGCGATACGCTGGTGGCATTAGAGCACCTGGCAAATAATGGTTGGAAAACGCGCGCTTACCTGATCAAGCGCAAAGCGGACGAGCTGGTCAAGCGGTTGGAAGCGGCCGGGGGTGAAATTCTCTATGCCGAAAAAGATGATAAGTTCGATGCGCTGACAGCCTTTGTCGAGACCTCCGATCTGCTGCTGGATGGAGTCCTGGGTACGGGGATCAAGCTGCCGCTCAAAGATGAGATAGCGGGTTTACTGGTGGCTGTCAACGAGGTGCTGGATATGATGGATGAGCCGCCCTTCGTCCTTGCGGTGGATTGCCCGTCGGGAGTAGACAGCGACACCGGCGAAGTTGCGGACGAATGCATCCCAGCAGATTTGACCGTCACGATGGCGGCAGTCAAGCAGGGTTTGCTGAAACTGCCAGCCTTTGAATATGCAGGTGAAATGTTTGTGGTGGATATCGGTTTACCAGACGATCTGCCTGCCCTTGAAAAAGTCAAGACCGAAGTGGCGGATGAGATGCTTGTCTTCGGTCTGTTGCCGGAACGCCCGATGGATGCACACAAAGGCACTTTTGGCACGGCATTGATTGCTGCGGGTTCGGCCAGTTACACCGGAGCAGCCTTATTGGCCGGGAAAGCTGCGTACCGCGTCGGCGCCGGTCTGGTGACTATGGCGGTTCCCAGCATGTTGCACACTGCGCTGGCTGGTCAATTCCCGGAGGCAACCTGGTCTCTGCTGCCGCATGAGCGTGGCTTTATCTCGCGGGAAGCCGCTAAAAAGCTGGCCGAAAGTTTCGAACGGGCAACGGCCCTGCTGATCGGCCCTGGCTTCGGCATGGAAGATTCTACTCAGGCTTTCCTGGACGATTTGTTAACCGGTAACTCAGCCCCCAAGAAAGTATCCGGCCGGATGGGATTCCTGCAGGAGCCGCAGGCAAAGGAAGAAGAACGCGCCACAAATTTGCCCGCTATGGTCATCGACGCGGATGGGTTGAAGCTGCTGGCGAAGATCAAGGACTGGCATAAGGTCCTGCCAGCGCCCGCTGTCCTGACCCCGCATCCCGGTGAAATGGCCATCTTGACTGACTTGTCCACCGAGGAGATCCAGAACGATCGGATTGGTATTGCTGCGCAATACGCGAAGTTTTGGGGACATGTGATCGTACTGAAAGGCGCATTTACTGTCATTGCCGCGCCGGATGGGAGTTCCACCGTGGTCCCGGTAGCATCACCCGCCCTGGCTCGAGCCGGGACAGGCGATGTGCTGGCCGGTTTGATCGTTGGCCTGCGCGCGCAGGGCCTGGAGGCTTATGATGCGGCCGTGGCCGGAGCCTGGATCCACGCCCAGGCGGGGCTGGTCGCTGCCGATGACCTGGGTTCGGTTGCTTCTGTTCTGGCTGGAGATGTGCTGGAAGCAGTCTCTGACGTGATGTCCGGTTTGGAGTAAGGTCTCTGTTATGAATTAAGAGCCTGGTTTCGCCAGGCTCTTATCATTTCAGGAGTTTAGTTGTGAATAGAAGAGACCCAATTAAGACATATATGCCCAAATTCCCCATAGTGCAAACATAACGACACCAATCCCAAAACGCACCACGAAGGCCAACCCCCAACCTATGAGCAATGCCTTGACCACCATGATGGCTTCTTCCGAGTCTTTCAGGCGTTGCATTTCCATCAGGTAGAGCACAAGCGGCGCGGCGATGATGCCGCCGATAGGCGGGAGTAGTATGGTCCCGATGACGCCGGCGATCAATGCCATGATGATAGAACCCCAGGCTGCGCCTTTCTCGCGCGCCTTGGCGCCCATCACGACATTATCAGCTAAAACTGCGGCAAACATCAGCAATGTGATGATGGCGAAAATAATTCCGCCCAGCCGGCCAAACCCGAAGACCAGGCCGTAGACCAAAGCTACCAGCCAAATGACCACGTTGCCCGGGAAGATAGGAATGATCAAGCCAAACAGCCCGACAAGCATGGTCAGGAAGGTGAGGATATGTATGGTAGTTTCAAGCCAGGGAGGCAAGATGGGTTCTCCTGTGATTATGTTTCTCTACATAAACTATACGGATAACTAGCCAAATTGTTGTACGGTCGGTACTGGCGACGGTTATCTTTTGATTTCGCCCTTCGACATGCCCAGCGCTGCGGTACCTTAAGAAAATAAAATAAGGTCGTCCTACTCTTGTAGGACGACCTTATGGATCTAAATCACTCAACTATTCAAAAACTCTTCTAACGCCGTTTTGCTGATACGGAAGGCATTGCCGAGCTTCTTGGCTTTGAGCGATCCATCGTTGATGGCTGCGATTACATCTTCTTCGGAGACTTTCAAAATAGAAGCAGCTTCGGAGGGGGTCATCACATCCGGCATGCCTCTGGCAGCCGCGCCGCCACCCGCAGCTTGCTGGCCGCCCTGGGTTGCGCCTGAAGTGGCCTGCTGCATCAGGTTGCCGATACCCATCCCGGCGCCGATACCGGCTGTCAGGCCAGCGCCGCCGCTTGGGTTCTGGGCTGCATCGCGCATGGCGTCTGCGGCCTGGAGTTGGGTGTAAGTGGCCATATCCAGCATACCCATGTCCCGCAGATCCTGAGCGGATTTATCGGAGGGCTTCAGGTTTCCAATATAGAAGGATTTGAGAGTCAGGCCGATGGCAGCGAAGTCATCCTGCGCCTTGGCGCGGACAGAGGCGCCGAGTTCCTCGGTCAGGCCGATCAGTTCTACTACGCTCCTGGCTGCGGTGGTCTCGCCAAGCACATCCTGGAGGATGGAGAGCAGCATCGTGCGCAGCCGGTCTTCGATCTGGTTGGTACTGTAAGCGCCTTGCGCGCCAACGATCTGAGTGACGAACTGTTGCGGGTCGCCGACCTGATACGAATAACTTCCGAAGCCTTGCAGCAGCGCCACGCCCAGACCCATACCGGGATTACGGACGATGATCGGCTGCGGTGTGCCCCATTTGCGGTTGGCAAACTCCTTCACCGAGACGAAGAAGACTTCCGCCGGGAAAACGGTCTTGCCGCTGGTAAACACATTCTGAAGTGTTTGGGTCAGTAGCGGGATGTTGGCAGTTGCAATGGTGTGACGTCCGGGACCGAACACGTCCAGGGCGTTGCCATCCCGAAAGAAAATCACCCGCTGCGATTCGCGGACGATGACTTGCGAGCCGAGACGATAATCCGCAACCCCTCCACTCTCCGGAAAGCGGTGGACGATCTCCTCCGCCATTTCATTTGGGTATTCAATAACATCAATGATTCTGGCCATGACTTCTCCTTATTTGTTTACGATCCGAATTCATTATATCCGATGGGTTTTGTAGATTCAAGAACCTTTCGATATATTCTACGAGAATAAACCTGACAGGTTTCATTCTGAGACTTGCACCCCAATTAGATGACGAAAACCTGCCAGGCCTCTCTGTTATGCTTTCATTGGTTTCCCGGTTCCGCCGCTGCGCAGCATCAGGATCTCCGCCATGATGCTGACTGCGATCTCTTCCGGCGTTTCGGCCTGCAACTCCAGCCCGATCGGTGAATGGACCCTGG
Organism: Anaerolineales bacterium; assembly: GCA_011389535.1. Lineage (GTDB taxonomy): Bacteria > Chloroflexota > Anaerolineae > Anaerolineales > Villigracilaceae > JAABUE01. The sequence continues at coordinate 3,161 of JAABUE010000065.1, read as the reverse complement.
CGATCTTCTCGTCAGAAACACCCATCTCTTTGAGCTTGTCAACGGTCATCTTCCAACGCCGTTTCGAGCCGATGACCCCGATGTAAGCCGCGTCCGATTCGATTAACGGTGGCAGTCCGGGAGCGTCGACTACGACGCCGCGTGTTGTCAGCACTAGATAGGTCTGGTTGTCGATCTTGAGCTTTTCTGGCAGTTCCTCCATCTTGCATTCGTAAAAAGCGTCCGCATCCGGATTGGCTTCGGGAGTGAGAAACTCGGGGCGGTCGTCTGTGACTGCGACGCGGAAGTCCAGCCATTTTGCCAGATGCGCTACCGCCTTGCCGACGTGCCCGCCGCCGATGACCACCAGGGTCGGAGCAGGAAGGATCGGTTCCACAAATACCTCCACTGTGCCGCCGCACACGCCGGGGTCGCCGCGCGCCGGGTCGGCCATATTGTATTCCAGCAGACGCGGTTGACCGTCGATCAGGGCTGCCTTGGCCTCCTGGAATACGCGGTTTTCCAGTTCTCCGCCGCCGACCGTGCCGATAAAGTCCCCATCTTTGTAGACCAGCATCTTGCTGGTGCTGTGACGCGGCGTGGATCCCTGGCTGCGTACCACGGTGCACAACGCAGCGGATTCATTTTTGGATTCGAGTTCAGCGAGAGCTTGATAAATTGATTTCATTTCTTCTATTCGTTAAGTTTGGCTCCATTGCGTTTTTCGGGCGGCCAGTAAGCGGGAATAGTAGCTCCGCAGCCAGCTATCGGACCAACCCATGAGCGTGGTATTGCGAATGATATCCATCACTTCGGTTCGGGTGATCTTGGCTTCACTCAGGATTACATGGACATTGTCCCGGCTTACTGCTAACGTTTTGATGGCAAAAAATAGCGGCCAAATGCAGGCCAATCGAATTCTATAATGATCTCGTGGGATGCTTGTTATGTAGTTCAATCCGTGATGCAAATGAGCTTCTGATTTGTCGGCCAGGCGGGCGATCACTTGCAGGGTTTTGTCATGATTCTCAGTGGCAAACAGGCCATCCGCTGTTAAACCCAGCGGTTCGTAAAAGGTGCGGGGCACGAATATCCAGCCCCTCTCGTAGTCCTTGCGCATGCCCCGGATGATATTGACTGTTTGCAAGGCCAACCCAAACTCGCGGGCTAGCGGGCGCAATTGCGGCTTCCGTTTGCGAATTATGGGGGAATACCATCCGAACAGGTCAGTCAGCAGGTAGCCTACCCGCCCGGCCACTTCATGCATGTAATCGTCCATTTCTGCTTCCGTGTTTATGACCGGGCCATGTTCCTGCCAGCGAGCCATCCCCAGGGAGGTTCGGTGCACATGCTCGATAATTGTTTCCTGGATTGTTTCTGGAAGCAGGTGAAGTTCGTCGAGGAGTTGATCGGCGTGCCGGGCTACGTACACTTCCGGGTCGCTTTCATCCAGGTGCGCGATCATCTTTATCAGGGATGACACAGGTACGATACCCCTCAATGCTTGCGCCCACAACCGCAGCAGTTCCGCTTTTTGACCTCGCTCTAGCTGGTCATTGTCTTCCAGGCAATCCGAGACCCGAAATAACAGGTAGGCGATGGTGACAGCGCCACGCAACGCCAGAGGAAGCTGCTCGATCGAAATGGCAAACGTTCGGCTGACGTTGCGCAGCGTTTCACGAAGTTGCATATCAAATATCCCTTTTTGTAAGATACTGGTAAATAGATATCATAAAGTACACTCTTTTATGCTTTCTGAAGGGAAGGTAAGTCATCCTGGACTATGTCCCAATTGTCGTATTGCTGTATCACGTGCCATTGAATTAGATAGAAACTCGTTTTCTGACATCCTTTGTTTATTTTACCTCTCCAACAACCCCAACACCACCGGCAGTAACTGCTTTTTTCGTGAAACCACGCCCTCGGCGCGGCGGGTGCCGTCCGGGAGGTGCGGGTAGGGCAGATCGCCCAGCTCGGGAGGTTCGTCCGTGACCAGCAGCCGGCTGGAGCCGCGCACCACATCCGTGACCATCAGCATGGCAAAGTCCAGGGCGCGTTTGTCGCGCAGGGATTTCAAGGCGTTGCGGAGCGTGTCGAGGTGTTCGGCGAGTTGCACCAGGTCGGTGACCTCGGCCTGGGCGATGGCGAAACGATAATTATCGGCCTCGTAGACTTTCAAGTCAGTGCTGACCACTTCGTCCGGACTACGGGAGGTTAATCCAGCGCCTGCATCCAGGACCTGCTTGCCATAGGACTGGATCGTCTCACCGGCCAGCGGACCGCTTTTGGAAAAAGCCCAGCGACCCAATCGATCGCCAGCCTGCCTGTCGCGGTCGGTTGTAGTGGGGGATGCCAGGATGAGAGTATCGGAGAGCAGGCCCGCAAGCAGTACTCCGGCGATCTGCGGCGGCGCGGAAAACCCGGCTTCCTCGATCTGCTCGGAAACCAGGGTGCTGGTGCTGCCAACGGTATCCACGGTGAACCGAATGGGGGTATGAGTGGACGGGTTACCAAGTCGGTGATGGTCCAGGATTTCAAGCAGGTCGGCATCTTCCAGGTGAGCGAGCGCCTGGCGCGGTTCATTGTGGTCTACCAGGATGATTTGCAGGCGCGGCGGTTTGAGCACGTCCCGCTGGCGGCACACGCCCACGTATTGACCGGCTTCATCGACTACCCAGAAATCGTCACCATCCTCGCGCAGGATGCGGTTGAGCGAATCGCGAATGCGGCTGTTGATTTTGAACTTTGGCACTTCGGTGTCACAGACATCCTTACAGGGTAGCTCCAGGATTTCGGAAATGGGCGTTTCCTGCCGGCGCAGATGTGGACCAACCGTTTGGCTGAGATACTTGAACAAGCTTGAGCCATTCACCAGGCCGAAAGGCGTACCATCTTCGCTTACCACGGGAGCAACCCCCCAGGTGCGCGAGGCGATCGCCCAGGCATCACGTAGGGGGGCATCCGGTAAAGCGGTGTCCAGCCTGCGGGTCACGGCTTCGAAGCGCGGCGAAGCGTCATTCAAAAGCATGGGCGGGTCCAGTTCCAGCTTCTTGAGCACCCAGGAGGTCTGCGGGTTGATCGCCCCGGCGCGCGCTGCGATTGCGTCCAATCCGTCCCGCTCGCGCAGGCACCAGGCATATCCCAGGGCTGCGGCGATGGAGTCGGTATCGGGGTTGACGTGT
>JAABUE010000064.1 GCA_011389535.1 Anaerolineales bacterium | reverse complement strand
GAAGAACGGGCGCGCGCTTATTTGTGGGTCGGCAAGGTCCAGCAGCAGCTGGGTGACGAAGCCGCCAAAAATGCGGCCTGGCAACAGGCGCAGTCCATAGACCCGAGCGGCTATTACAGCGAACGCGCCCGCGACCTGTTGATCGGCCGGGCGCCCTTTGCTGCGCCCTCCACGTATAACCTCAACCTTGACCTGGAAGCGGAACGCGCCGAGGCCGCAGCCTGGTTGCGCGTGGCATTCGACCTGCCAGCCGATACCGACCTAAACGGGCTGGGTCCGTTGGCCGGCGACCTGCGCATCGTGCGCGGAACGGAATTCTGGGAGCTGGGCCTGTACGAAGAAGCCCGCCTGGAGTTCGAGGCTCTGCGTGAAACTGTCAGCGTCAGCCCGGAGAACAGCTTTCGCCTGGCCAATTACATGCTTGATCTTGGATTATATCGTTCGGCCATATTTGCCGCCCGCCAGGTCTTGACCCTGGCAGGATTGGCCGATCACTCCACTTCCTTGAGCGCCCCTCCATATTTCAATCACGTTCGCTATGGCACCTATTATGCCGATTTGATCGTCCCCAACGCAGAAGCACAGGGCTTCGACCCGTTGTTCCTGTTCAGCGTGGTCCGCCAGGAAAGCCTGTTCGAGGGCTTTATTCGCTCCACGGCGGGCGCGCGCGGCCTGATGCAGATCATCCCCAGCACAGGTGCAAGCGTGGCCAGGGCTGTCGGCTGGCCTTTACCCTTCGAATTGGAAGACCTGTACCGACCGAACGTCAGCGTGCGGCTGGGGACGGAGTACATGGCCTCCAACCGGAGACAATTCGGTGGCGATATCTATGCAACACTGGCGGCGTACAACGCCGGCCCGGGAAGCGCCTCTGCCTGGCTGGAGTTGGCCCCAGACGACCCGGACCTTTTCCTGGAAGTGGTCCGCTTCCAGGAGACACGCGATTACATCCGTTTCATCTACGAGATTTACGCCGTCTACCGGACGTTGTATAGCCCGGTCAACTAGCTCTCCCATCCACCCATCCAACAAAAAACTGGCCGCGTGCGGCCAGTTTTTTTATTCGCTATTCGATACTTTCTACGATCTTCTTATGCAGGGTTTCCGAGTCCATATCGAGCACGGAAACCAGTTTGTCTCTGCCCATATTCCCGGCTACAACCTCAAGGCGGTCTTTGGGTACGCCTAAAACGCTGGATAAGAACTCGATCAATTCTTGGTTGGCCTGCCCTTCGTTAGATACCGCCGTGATATGGATCTTGATGGTGCCATCCTGTAAAGCGCCAATGATCTGGTTCTTCGGGGCGCGCGGCGTGACCCTTACAGCGATTGCCGCTCCTTTCTTACCGTTGTGGAGTTTGTAATCTCTTTGCGTCATGGCTACCTCAAGGTCAACAGGAATGAAATCAAGACAGAAGATAATACACGCACGAGAATGATGAGGATAAGCGGGCTGAAATCGAACATCCCTATCAATGGAACGACCCTGCGAATGGGCGCCAGCATGGGCTCTATCAAACCATCCAGCGTTTGGCGTACCGGGTGGTAAGGGTCCATGAAATAAGAAAGGATGATTTTAACGAACACCACCAGAATAATAAACTGGGAAAGAATATTGATCAACTGTATCAAAACTGAAATCATATAGCTCCTTAACGGTCAGGGCGGGGTCCAACGATAGCTGTCCCAATGCGGACGAGGGTCGCGCCTTCCTGGACAGCCACCTCGTAATCGGCGCTGGTACCCATCGAGAGTTCGCGCCAGTCGGTCTGGGTGTAGCGGTCGGCCAGATGGTCACGCAGCAAGCGCAGGGTCCGGAAATAGACGCGCGCATCTTCGGGGTCTGTCTCCAGCGGGGGCATGGTCATCAATCCACGAAGCTGGAGGTTTTGCAGGCCTAAAATCATCTCGATCACCGGGTAGAGAGCGGGCCAGTCTTTTTCCTGGGCTGCAGGCCAACCGTATTTGCTCTCCTCCTCGCCAACGTTGAATTCCAACATGACCGGCAAAACGCGCCCGGCTTCCAGCGCCATGCGGTTAAGACGTTCTGCCAGTTTCAAGCTGTCCAGGGATTGTAAAAGATCGAAATGCTCGATCACCAGACGAGCCTTGCGGCTCTGCACGTGACCGATCATGTGCCATTCTACTCCAATTTCTGGCTCGATAGCCAAAATTTTGCTTACACTTTCCTCAGGATAGTTTTCGCCAAGGGTCCGCGCCCCCGCCTGGACGGCAGCCTGCACTACTTCGATCGGCTGCGCCTTGGTGACCACGACCAGCCGCACAGAGTCGGGATCGCGTCCGCTGGCCCGAGCGGCAGCGGCAATGCTTTCCAGGGTTTGTTGGTAACGCTCGTGGATGTGTGTACCCAATGTTTCCATCCCTGTTATTTTACACGATGATGAAGAGAACTTCTCCAAGGAGTCCAAAGTCTCCCGACTTTGGACTCCTTACAAAACCCACAATAAGGAACTAATCTTGCAGCGCAATCAGCGCACCAAAACGTCCCGTCTTGCCTTTATCGCCGCGATGTGAAAACCAATCGTCGGTGTTACAGGCGGTACAGATGCCCGCGATTTCGATCTGCTTTACCCCGGCTTTGGCAAGCAAAAGCTGGTTGGCTATCCAAAGGTCAAAGTGGACGCTCTCGCCATGCGCTGGGAGCAGAGACGCGGCGTCTGCACCAAAAGCCTGCCTCACCTGCGCGATCACATCTTCGCCGACCTCGTAGTGGTCAGGACCGATCGCAGGGCCAATGGCCGCCAGGATGTCCGCAGGCTGCGTTCCATAGCGTTCCTGCATGGCCCGTACTGCCTCCCGCGCCGCGCCGCGCACCGTCCCCAGCCAGCCGGAATGCACGATTCCGATCACCTGATTTTTAGGGTCGTACAACAGGATTGGCGTGCAGTCCGCAAAGCGCATGAAGAGCGTCACTCCTGGGTTATCGGTCAGCAGGATATCGGCTTTTTGATAATGGGTATCCAGCGGGCGAGGCGCGTCGGCACAGACTACGTCCGCGCTATGCACCTGCCATACATCATGAACGGATTCAGGAGCGCGCCCCAGTGCCTTGAACGAGCGGATACGGTTCTCGCGGACGTGGGCGATATCATCGCCGATCGAGCCGCCCACGTTGAGCGAATCCCACGGTCGCGGGCTGACCCCGCCCCGGCGGGTGAACACTGCCTGGGTGATGTGCCTGGGAAAGATTTCGAACGTGTAGAAACGCAGACCGGTTTGCTGAGAGAAGGGCATGTATATCAGATATCCAAAAGTCTCGACACCTGCACTGCGTTCGGTACAAGTGTACGGGCTAAGCCCTACTCGACCACCGGAGTAGCTTTCACCTGGGCGAATTTCTTGACAAAGAACTGGCGCGTTTCCTGCATAGTCTCTTCGATGTTAGGATAAGCGAACCAGGCCGTTAGGAAACCGAACAGAAAACCGGTTAGCACGCGCATAAAGGGCGTGCTTTCACGATACGGTAGGAACGCGGCCAGGGGCGGCCAGTCGAACTGGCTAAACAGCTGCGAAAAACCGTCCAGGCCGATCGGGCCAAGCCCAAGCAGGATCCAGAGCGACCAGTGCAACTGCGGGAAGCGGCGCCCGGTCAGGCTGAAGAGCAGGCCAAAAAACAGGATGGCAGCGTAGATCGCCACGTCTCGCTCACATAATGCTACCTTGTATCCGACCGTCTCGTCGCCAATGTAGCGACGCGCTTCTATACGAGATGTATCGTTGGGATTGCTCAGGCCGGTGATCCCGGTCGCTGTTTCGAAGTCGATTACGTCCAGCCCCGCTTCTTCCAGCGGATAGTAGGCCTGCTCGCCAAACAAGAAGAAAGATCTGAACCCGAACTGGTGACAGAGCGGGCTGTAGATTGTGTAGAGCACTCTGGCGGGAGCAGTCGCACCTGTTTTCATGAGGGCCGGGGCCAGAAAAGGTAACCCAACGTACAACAGCATGACCAGGTTCAGGATCGCCAGATAGTGTCGGGCAACCCAGGAGATTGCCCGGTCAGCGCCGCTGATCTGCTGTCCGCGTTTAACGCGCGCTTCATAGGCCTCGCCGCCGAGCTCCTGCAACTGCCCGCGCCGGTCACTGGCTGCGCCGAGCGTCATCAATAATTTTTGTCGATCAAAGGGAGCTTTGAGCCTGTATGGACCAACTTCGACTACCGGGATTTCCACCAGATACATTCGCTGCAAGGCGGGGTCCGAATCGATATCCACCTCCACCAGGCGGTGCGGAACCTGTTCCTGAAGCGACTCCAGATCCGCTCTGGCCTGTTCGCACAGGTGGCATTCTTCGCGCATATATAATGTAACAGTGAGCATCAAATACCAATACCTATAAAATCTATTCTTGACTTCTTAAAGACCGAAATCAATCCAAAAACCGTATTGCGCCAGGCGCTCAAAGGTGCCGGAGAAGAGCATAACACCAATGATGACCAGTACGACGCCCATGGCGATTTCGACGTAACGCATGACCTTACCATATTTACGTAAAGTGGTGGTTACCCAACCAACTCCCAATGCTGCAATCAGGAAAGGAATGGCCAGCCCGGCCGAATATGCCGAAAGCAGGGAAGCGCCCTGGGAAACCGAACCGCCATTGAGAGCCAGTGTCAGGATGGCGCCAAGCACGGGTCCCACACAGGGAGACCAGCCCGCCGAGAAGAACACGCCCAGCAAAGCCGAGGAAAGATAGCCCAGCTTCGGATCGGGCAATTCCTGCACGCGGGTATCATATTCCAGGAACGGGATACGGAACACCCCGATCATATGCAGACCGAAGATGACCACCACCACGCCGCCCACCTTAGCAAGGAGGTAACGCAGGTCGAACAACAGGTTACCAAACGCTGAGGTAGCAACGCCTAACAACACGAATACAAAGCTGAATCCCAGCACAAATGCCAGCCCATGAGAAAAGGTCACCCAGCGGTTACCACCCGCTGACACCTCCCCTCCGGCAGCACGCCCGCCTAGGTAGCCAACGTAAGCAGGGACAAGCGAGAAAACGCACGGGGAAAGAAAGGAAGCCAGTCCAGCCAGGAAAGAAAGTCCGAGAGAGATATTAGTAAAATCCATGGGAATACAATGTTGCCTTTCTAAAAGTTGGGTTCTTTGACGATAACCTGCGTGCCGACGTTTGGCCATTCCATCTTCATTTCAGTTTGCTCAAGCGAAACGTACGGGGTTGTCCAGCGGAAGATCCATTTTGCATCTTCGGGGAGTACGTTGATACAACCATGCGAGCGGCGTGTTCCAAAGTAATTGTGCCAGAAAGCCGCATGGATGGCGACCCCCTCACCACTAATGAAGGTTGGCCAGGCTACCGCGGCGGTGTCATAGCCACTGTCCGAGGCCGTATTGGCAGACATGTGAATGGAAATCATTTTCCGCCAGGCAGCCAATGTGCCGATCGGGGTGGAGAAATCTCCATACCCACTGGACATTTTGCAAAAGTAAACTTCTGTATTGCCCTCAAAGCAAGAGAGCGTCTGGTAGAAGGTATCTGCCACGATCTTTTTTTGGGCCGGATCGACATCCGGGCTGATCGGAGAAACTTCTTCCTCCGTGAGCATGTGGAAGGCAGCGCCATCAGCCCAGAAAATATCACCATAACCATACCCGCGGCCGAAATCTTCGTTCCAGCGATACAGGATGCGGCCAGTTTCATCCGTGCGGATCTGGTCGATCCAGACTACCTGGCTGTAATAGAGGCGCGGCACTCCGCCCGTTTCACTAATATATCTAAAACTTGGAGTGCGAAATGGCGGGTTATCGATATTCAAGTCCACATAGGGTACGGTCACTTCGGCCCAAAAACCGGCCTTTCCTTCGGGTATGCTTGCCACCGGACTGTTGGCCATATTTCTAACCGCCTGCAAATGCGGGCCATAGATGTAGCCCTCGGGCGTTTCCACCCAGGTTTTGCTTGGCCCTTGGGCAACAAGGGTGTCGATAGAAAAAGCATCGGTTCCGATGACTTCGCGCACCCATTCGATCACATCATCATCATTTATCTTGCGGACGGTTGAAGAATTGGGGGTGGGCTTAGCTTTGATCTCCGTATAGAACCAATCCGGATAAACGCTTACCCTGCCTAAGCGTTCCCCACTCGGGAATTGCATGAAAGGCGATTGGGATGATGAAAAACGACCTAAGGGGTTTAGTGCGAATGTCCCCAGGCCAGTACCAGCCAGTTTTAGAAAATCACGGCGAGAAACGGCATTTCTCATTCTATCATTCATCCTGCATATAATTTTGCGGTATCTTCTCAAAAAGAGAGAGGGGAAGTGGTTTTGGGCGTGCTTCGCACGCGCAAAACACCCCACAACCCATTTTATTAATAAGATACATTTTGTGTAAGGATAAACTTAAAAGTTCACAACGTCAACGAATTCGTGAGCAAGCGTTAATTTAGAGCGTGCCAGACGCCAGTGTCTTACGCTCTGAAGAAGGCTTCCAATGCCCGCAGACAATCAGCGCTGACCTTATGACCTACATCGGCATCGCAAAATGTGACTTGCGCGCCACCCTTTTCGAGCAGTTCAATCGACCCCCGGGCGCGTTCGAACGGAACGAGTTTGTCCTGCGTGCCATGCGCAACAAAAAAATGTTTCCCGGCCAGTGCGCGCCGTTCGAGCAGGTCATCCACCCCAGCGGGCATAAAGCCGGCCAGTATCGCCGCCTTACGGATCCGCTGCGGATAAAGCAAGGCTAGCACGTTGGCCAGCGCCCCTCCCTGGCTGAAGCCGGCTACTTCGAACTGTGACGCGTTTACACCAACCGAAGCGGAAACATTGTCGACAAGGCTGATTAATCCCTCGGCGGCAGGTTTAAGGTCAGATAACGTGGGCAGACCCCAGTCGTTGTCCTGAGCGGAGTGGAGCGGGCGCCAGGAGTAACCGCCCTCTTTGGAAGCGTGCGGCGCACGCGGGGCAGCGATCCACATATCCGCTGGAAATCTGTTCGTGAAAATCCACATGGAATTTTCGTCTCCCGTCCAGCCGTGCAACAGGAGCATAAAGCGGGCTGGTTCCTCCGTCGCGTGGCGCACGCGCATTGTCCAGCCGTTGTAGGTCATCTGGTGGGTGTTATTTGCGTCCGGCATGTTTCATGATCCATTCGATGAGAAAGAAAATAACCAGGATAAGCACAACCGGAGTCAATCCGGCTAACAGACAAAAGAAACCAAGCCCGGCAGCTTCCTGGCCATAAAAGAAATAAATAAGACCCAGGCCGACAACAAAAAGCAGGAGCAATGCTCCTACCGCCAGTTTGACATTGGTCTTGCGCGCGTAATCGCGCAGGTCACGACTCATGATTTGCCTCCAGAATATTTGCGACGCAGGCGACTCTTCCAACTGACCATGCGCCTGAGCTCCGGTAAAACAACCTCTACCGCCTCTTCACCGCGCCGCGCCACTTCACGGACGTCAACCCGCTTCAACAATTCGATATCCAATACCTCCGGCCGGATGATAACATCCGGCTTATCGACAACCAGACGGTATTCAGCCATCGCGCGGTTGCCAACGTCCACCGAACGCAGGAAGATGTCAAAGGCCTGAGCATAGCGGAGGTGAGAAAGGCGGTCGAGGATTGGTTTCGGCAACCCGCTGGGGATGGGCATTCCGAATGCACGCGCAGGCCCTCCCATCGGGGCTTGCAGCGTAACGGCCACCACTGGCAAAGAAGGGGCCAGATCGCGCGCCAGGGAGACAGGCACCGGGTTGAGCACACCGCCATCGATCAATTCGCAACCCTCCCAGGAACAGGTGGGGAAAATTCCGGGAACTGCTATGGTAGCCAAAATCGCTTCCTTTACCAGCCCGTGGTCCAACACAACTTCGCAGCCACGATTAAGGTCTACTGCGGAAAGAGCGCAGGGGACATGCAGGTCTTCAAAAGTGTTATTGAGTAACACCTCATCCAGCCATCTGCTCACACCAGCAAGCCCGAGCAACGATGGCCTTTCTGTCTGCGAGCGGCCATACAGGCTTGATTGGTCTACTTTTACAAATATATCTTCGATTTCGTCGGGGGTATGCCCGGCCGCATACATGGCTGCCACGATGCCGCCGAAACTGGTCCCGGCTATGGCGCGGACCTTAAATCCTTCTTTCTCCAAACGGCGTAATACGCCGATGTGAGCGTTTCCTCTGGCCCCGCCAGATCCGAGAGCAAGTGTTATATCCATAGGGCTATAATTATACTCAACTCGTTGGATCACCGGATCGCATTTCGAAAGGAAAGATATTATGTACGCTTTGCTCTTTGTTCTGGATGATCCTGACCGTCTTGACAAAGTCCTGACCGCCTGGGCCGACATCGGCGTGCGTGGCGTGACCATTATGGAAAGCACAGGCTGGCAACGCCGCCGAATCCAGCATTCCATGATTGGGGCGCGTTTCGATTTTGCTTCCCTGGCCGGTGGAGCACGTCTGGAAAACCACATGACCCTGTTCGCTGTAGTCGAAAACCGCGCCATTGTCGAAAAAGCCCTGGAGGCCGCCGAGACCATCGTGGGCAACATGAACGAACCAGACACCGGAATCTTTGTGGCCTGGCCGATCGAAATTATCAAAGGCCTGCCCCACGACGAAGAGAAGAGGGAATAATGGTATGGGTACAGTTCATCATTGCCTCCGCAATCCTGGTCTTCGCGGCGATGCAGCTCGCCAAATACGGCGACATCATCGCCATCCGCACCAGGTTGGGCGGGATGTTCGTAGGCACGTTGTTGATAGCCGGAGCCACTTCCCTGCCTGAACTGCTGACCACCATAAACTCCCTCGACCAAAATGTCCCCAACCTCGCTGCAGGTAATATGTTCGGCTCAAACATGTTCAATATGTTAATGCTGGCCATTCTCGACCTCGCCAACCAAAACACACGCATCCTGCGCCAGGTCGCCATGAAACACGCCCTGACTGCCGGGCTGGCGATCTTATTGATCGGTATGAGCGTACTTTTCATCGACATCAACCAGGACTGGAAAATTGGCTGGGTGGGAGTGGACAGCCTGCTATTGATGGTCGTCTACTTGGGCGGGATACGACTTTTGCAAGGGAACAGTCCGCAAACTGCGATTAGCGAATCGGAGCTGGACCCAAAACTGCCTCCGCTGTGGAAAGCGCTGCTTGGCTTCAGTGTTGCCACCGCCATTCTCGTGGTTGTTGCGCCGTTCCTGGTCTCATCCAGCACCGATATTGCCGAAATCACCGGGATGGGGACCGGGTTTGTCGGGATCGTACTGGTCGGTATGGTCACATCCCTGCCGGAAATGGTGACCACCATCGCCGCAGCCCGCTTGGGAGCCTACGACCTGGCAGTCGGCAACCTGTTCGGCTCCAATGTCTTCAACATGGTCGCACTCGGACTGACCGATCTCTTTCTCACATCCGGGCGCTTCATCGGCGTGATTGACCGTGACTTCGCCATCGCCGGGATGCTCGGCCTGATCATGACCGCTTTGGGCCTGCTCGGCAACCTGGCACGCCTGGAGCGGCGTCTGCTCTTCATCGAACTGGATGCGTTATTGCTGATCCTGGTCTATTTCGGCGGTTTATGGGTGCTGTACTCGCTGGGGATCGGAGCATAGAGGTTGACATAGGTGCGCTTATTGCGATTCAAGCCCTCGCTAATTTTTTATAAAATGTCTGCGCAGGTTTACACCTGCGCAGACTCTGTAGCGTATTCTACCGATTATTGAGCTTTTGATACTGATTCGCTCAATCCGTGAGTCAGGCTTGTCTTCGTTTCGAAGCGTTCGCCTGTTCGTCTGTTACGGCCAGTAGGTAGAATAATCACTGTCCCAGCCATCCACGCTCATATCAGGGTACAGACCATCCTCGAAGAACGGGGCGTCCCGTAACATCGACCGGTCAGCGTCAAAGAGATAGGATCCATTGGTAGCATCCCAATTGAACTGGTCCAGCGGAACAGGGATCCAACGATCTCCATCAGGGAAGGCCGCGTCCAAGACTATGTATAGGATTTCACCGGTGTCGATATTTACGATCACATCATCGACCGAGGCATCTGTCACTTGATTGGTATCATCCAAATCCGTGCTCAGGGTTGCCGTGGCATCGGGCATTGCGGTCGCTGCAGGGGTACCCACAGTCTGGCCATCCATTACTTCACCGTTCGTTCCAATAGTGATGTCAGCGCCGAGCAACTCTGACGCCAGGACAACTCCTCGCAATTCAGACATTGTTCCGTCACCGGGCATTGCAGTTGCATCCGGGCTTACGGTAGCGGTCATATCAGGCACAGCAGTTCCATCAGGGGAGGGCGTGCCTGGAATGACGCCGCTCTGCCAGTAATTGCGGATATCAATATCCCAATCATCAGCAGCTTCACCCTGCGGGGGGAGGATCGAGTTTACATCGATATCTGGCGCGTTATCAAAAGTTTCTTGATCGATTTGAAGGATGAAGGCATATCGATCTCCAACAGTCGTGTCGTCTCCCTCGGTCTGTAGCTGCAATGAATCCCAAGGCACCAGGACATGTCTTTCACCAATTTCCAGAAAACCTCCGGTTCCGACGATTACGTATGACACCCTCGAGTTGACCAGATCTACAACCATATCATCGACTTCACCGATTTGATCGCCTTCCCCGTTCCAAACATCGTAATCAAGCTGGTTGGACAAACGGGAAGGATCTTCCTCACCGGTCACAGGAATACCCTCACCGGGTGTTCCCTCTTCAGTAGACACTACTGTCTCTGTAGCCAGTGGTTCTTCGGTCAACGGGGGGACATCCGTTCCTGGAACAACTGTGCTCGTTTCTTCTCCAGCACAAGCTGCCAGCAACATTGAAACTAATGTCAGCATTGAGAGTACTACGATTATCTTTCTCATTTTCAAACTCCTTTTTGCTCTATCTTAAAATTGAGACTTAGCCGTCTATGGCTTGTTCTGGTCAAGCATATTCAATTTCTTTACCATCAACAATGGGGGATGTCCAAACACAAGAAAATGGGGGAATCCCCCCTCCAACAGCTGTATTTTTAAGACTCGATTAATCTCTCCAAGAAAGTAGAAATTCAGGAAGTCCCTATATGAAATGGGTATTTCCCCCATTGAAATGCTTCACAGTAGAAGGTACATTAAAAACGGTTTAGTTAGATAACCTTTTGTGGGCTTAAGCAAAGAAAAGGAGTTGAAGATGGATCTTTTACAGTGGGCAATAATTGCATTTGGAGTAGCGATCGTTGCAGGCCTATTCGGTTTTACCGGAGTGGCGCGAGGTGCGGCATCTGTAGGTAGAACCTTATTTGGACTGTTTATGGTGCTCGCCGTGGTGTTCCTGGTACTGGCGCTTTTGGGCGTCAGCATTCTCGTCTAACCCTTAGCATCTGAAGCATGGGGGTAGACCAGGTGCTAAAGGCGAGTGAAAAGGGATTAACTGGCAATCCCTTTTTTGGGAATAAATTCTCCTCCCCTGCTCCCGTTCAACGAGCCCTTCCATGCCGGAAGGGCTCGTTGATTTAGGTGAATGAAGGAAATCATTGTGTCATTATTCAGATCTAGGCGCTTTCCCAATCGGTTAGCGCCATCATCAAGGCATCAATATCCCTTGACAAGTTATATCCCTGGATAGAAACTCGAAGCAAGGTGGTCCCATTCCATTCGATCACTGGCACTTCGATTCGATAATTATGGTAGAGAAATTCTTTGAGCGCTACGCTATCGGTTCCAACCGGAAGCAATACAGCCACCATTTGCGCGAACCAGGAATCGTCAATATACAATGAAGACAGACCCATCAACCCACGGATTCTCATTTCAGCCTCCAACGCCAGGGCATGGCAGTCATCCTGAACCTCGGTCCAATTGTTTTCCTGCTGGAAGCGAATCGCAGCAGGAACAGCCAGGAACGGGGACAAGTCGCGTGTTCCCTGCCATTCGTGATGGTCCACAAATTGCGAAGTTCCGGGCATCTCGCTTTGCCAGCCCCAGGATATGACCAGCGGTTCCAACAGAGCCTGAACTTCGGGGCGGGCATAGAGGAAACCGACTCCCTTCGGAGCGCAAAGCCATTTGTGTAAATTTCCTGTATAGTAGTCAGCACCGATTTTATCAAGATCGAGCGGGATTTGTCCTGGCGCGTGTGCACCATCCACGAACGTAAGAATTCCCTGCTCACGGGCGCGGCGGCACACCTCCATCACCGGAAAGATGATAGCGGTGGGACTGGTGATGTGGCTGAGGAAGATTATCTTCGTCCGTGCGGTCACACCCTGCCAAAGCTGCTCGAGAAAGTCTTCCCCGCTGGTAAGCGGCAATACAACCGGTTGGTTGATGTAAGTAAAACCATTTTTTCGAGCAAGAAAACGCCACGTCCGGTCACAGGCTCCATACTCGTGGTCTGTGGTCAGGACTTCATCCGCGGGGCCAAGGTTCAGGGAGTGTGCCACGATATTGGCACCCACTGTCGCATTGGTAACGTATACCAGGTTATCACGCTGTGTGCCAAGGTAATCCGCAAGAGCCGCACGCGATTCGGCCATCAAATCCCTCGCGCGGCTGCCCAGGAATTCTACTGGCTGCCGTTCCAGCTCGCGCTGCCAGTTTTGATATACGTCGAACACCGGTTTCGGTGTCGCCCCAAACGAGCCGTGGTTGAGAAAAACGATATCCGGATCGAGTAGAAATAAGCGGCGCAGGTTATGCATTGAGATACCTTCCTTTCGCGGACAGGGATTATAATCGCGCGCGTGCATTCCATTCGTCGATTTTTCTTCCCCCCTACCATTCCAGGCGAATACCGGTCGAACTTTCTCCATCTTTACCTGGATATTGGCTGGTTTGGGATTTTGAGCGGTTCATCGATCAACTTTTTAAGCGTCTATGCTACCCGCCTGGAGGCAACGGGCTTTCAGATCGGCCTGCTAAGCTCCATGGCAGCCGCTGTCAGCCTGGTTTTAGCCATCCCGGCCGGACGCTGGCTCGAAACCCAAAATATCAACGCGGCCGTCTTTCGCTCATCCGTCTGGTATCGGCTGGGCTACCTGCTCTGGGTGCCTCTGCCCTGGTTGTTCGGCGAACAGGCCCAGGTCTGGGCGTTGATCGCCATTGCCCTGTTGATGGCCGTCCCGCTCACGCCGCTTTCGGTCGGTTTCAATGCCCTGTTCGCGGCTGCTGTCCCCCCACAATGGCGCGCCCACGTGGCCGCTGTGCGCAACGTGGCTTTTGCGCTCGCTTTTATGCTCTCCTCCCTGGGGAGCGGCTACCTGTTGGAACATACGCCCTTCCCCCAAGGGTATCAAATCCTTTTTGGGATCGGTTTTCTCGGCGCAGCACTGAGCAGTCTGCACCTGTATTTCATCAAACCCGTACAGACGGTTGCCCCTACGCTCCCACCCAGACCGCAACCTGCCTCCATTAAACGAGCCCTTTCCCCCGGCCAGCAGCTCCAGACTGCCATCCGGTTCGATATATGGAAAACACCTTTTCGTAATACTTTGCTGGTTTTTTTCGGCTTTCACCTGGCGCAATTCCTGGCCATGCCACTCTTCCCGCTCTTCCAGGTCCGTCAACTGCACCTGGCGGACAACCAGATCGGGATCGGCACGGCGCTTTTCTACCTGACCGTCCTGCTGGCCTCAACCCGGCTCAATGAAATGGTTCGGAATTTCGGTCATCGCGCCGTCACCGGGATAAGCGTGGCCGGTCTGGCCATGTATGCGCTCTTGCTGGCGCTCTCGAAGAGCCCGGCAGATTTTTACTGGACCTCCATCCTGGGCGGTTTGAACTACGGCATGTTGATCGGTTCTTATGCCAACTACCTGCTCGAAAAAATCCCTATCGAGGACCGGCCGGCCCATCTGGCCTGGTACAACGTCATCTTGAACGCGTCTATCCTGATCGGTTCGCTTACAGGACCGCTCATCTCACAAGAGATTGGCCTGGGAGCCGCGCTGATCCTGATCGCCTTGCTGCGTTTTCTCTCCGGGCTGGCTATTTTGAAATGGGGATGAGACAATTGTGGTAATATCGAATCGTGGAAAATGTAAAGGTCGTTGCGACCAATCGCAAAGCTAAATTCGAATATTTTCTAATAGAAACCTTCGAAGCCGGGGTCGCGCTCCAGGGCAGCGAGATCAAGTCCATCCGCGCCGGGCAGATCAGCCTGACGGAAGCCTATATTCAGACAGACGGCCAGGAAGCCTGGCTGATGGGCGCGCATGTCTCGCCGTACGAACAGGCCAACCGTTTCAACCACGATCCGTTGCGCCCGCGACGGCTATTACTGCATAAGAAAGAAATTACCCAGCTGTGGGATTCCGTCCGCCAAAAGGGCATGACCATCGTTCCCACCCGTGTTTACCTGAAAGACGGGCGCGCAAAAGTGGAAATTGCCCTGGCGCGCGGCAAAAAATCCTACGACAAACGCGAAACAATTGCCAAACGTGACCGCGAACGCGATTCCGCCAGGGAAATGCGGATTCGCTAACCAAGGGAGTTTCTATGCCTCCTTCCACCATCGGTGGGATTAACCGCCTGCCTGAAGAAGAAAAGCGTAAGGTCTATAGGCGGGT
>JAABUE010000063.1 GCA_011389535.1 Anaerolineales bacterium | reverse complement strand
CGCGGCGGTGGCAGTCCCCCACAAAAACCCGCGCGGAAAGTGATACGTCGCTTGCGGCATAATACTCTCCTAAACTGATTTCCATATATTAAACCACAGAGAACACGGTGAACACAGGGAGAAAAGAATCTCTGTGCTCTCCCTGGCCCGCCGGCCAGGACGGGCTGTGGACTCCGTGGTGAATTATTTTGATCGTGCCAGATAGGCAAGATACAGCGCAACCGACCCCGCCACCGCAGCATTTAATGATTCGATCTGTCCCTTCATCGGCAGTTTCATCAGGATATCACAGGATTTGACCGTCAGCGGGCGCATACCTTCACCCTCTGAGCCGACCACCAGCCCGATGGCCCCGTCCAGGCGCACCTTTTCAGGACTTTCAGCGTGCTTGCGGCCTTCAGGTTGCCTGTCACCTTCAGGTGGTTCCCCGCCTTCAAGGCCAATGATCCAGGCCCCGGCCTCTTTCAACGCGTCGATGGCCTGTGACAGGTTGGCCTGCGCCACCAGCAAATGCTCGGTCGCGCCCGATGAAGCGTTGACCACCGCCGGCGTGACGCCCACCGTGCGCGCAAGCGGGATGACTACGCCGTGAACGCCGACGACTTCCGCGGTGCGCAGCAGCGTGCCGAAGTTTTGCGGGTCATTGAGCGAATCCAGCAGCAGGACGAAGAGCGGTTCTGCCCGTTCTTCGGCCAGCTCGAAGATCTCTGTCAGGTCGGCGTAGGGATAACCGCTGGCCTCCAGCGCCACGCCCTGGTGGTTGGCCTTCAGCCGCTCGAGCCGTCCGCGCGGGACCCGTTTGACAGGTATCTTGCGATCTTTTGCCAGCTGCAAAATTTCACTCAGGCGGCCTTTTTCCTGCACGCCCTCAGCGATTTCGAGCGAGAAGAACTCGCGCCGGCGCGCGCGCAGGGTTTCGTAAACAGCGTTACGGGAGTAGATGGTTTCTTTCATGAGTGTATTTTATATCAAATTGTCATTGCGAGGCGTGAAGCGCCGTGGCAATCTCAAGTTTACAAGTTACTTAAGATTGCTTCGACCCCTCGGTCTCGATACGGCCTTCGGCCTACTCGACCAGCGGGGTCTCGCAATGACATTATTAAATGAAAACTTCCGAGGTTTATTTCGGAAGTTTTCATTTATCACGTACCAATTACCAATTTACCAACTCAACCCCATCTCCAACTCGTCCCCTCTTTGCTATCCTCGATCGTTACGCCCAGTTCTTTCAACTTATCACGAATCAAATCCGAAAACGCCCACAGCTTTTGCGCGCGCGCTTCGCTCCGCACCTCGACCAGCAGGTCGATGAACTTGTCGGCATCGCCGGAGCCGGTCGCTTCGGTCAGGCGCAGGCCAAAGACGCCGGTCAGCTCGCGCAGGATCGCTTGCGCGGGGGCGAGCTGCTCATCTGTAGCGCCGGCATCGCGGGCGGTGTTGATGATCTTGACCAGTTCGTAGAGCGGGGCCATGGCCCCGGCGGTGTTGAAGTCGTCGTCCATCGTGTCGATGAAGGCCTGTTTGATGGGCTCGCCCTGGTTCGCAAGCGCGGAGGCGGCTTCGGGGTTGAGCCCCTTCCCGTTGGGCAATGCAGGCCGCAGTCCGGACTTGAGGCGGTCAAGGGCTCTTTCAGCGGCGTCTTGCGCTTCATCGTTGAAGTTCACCGGCGCGCGGTACGAGCCGGTCAACACGATCATACGCATCACATCCCCGTCCCGCTCGGCCAGGAAGTCATTGATAGAAACCAGGTTCCCCAACGACTTGGACATCTTCTCGCCGCCAAGCTGCAGCATGCCGTTGTGGATCCAATAACGGGCAAACTGCTTCCCGGTGTACGACTCGCTCTGGGCGATCTCGTTCTCGTGATGGGGGAAGATCAGGTCGTTGCCGCCGCCGTGGATGTCGATCTGTTCGCCGAGCTGGGCCAGATTCATGGCCGAGCACTCGATGTGCCAGCCGGGGCGTCCCTTGCCCCAGGGCGATTCCCAGGCAGGCTCGCCAGGCTTGGCGGCCTTCCAGAGCGCGAAGTCCATCGGATGGTCTTTGGACTCGCCGACCTGAATTCGTGCGCCGGCTTGCATATCGTCAAGTTTGCGGCCCGAGAGTTTGCCATAATCCTCGTCCTTGGTGACGCGGAAGTAAACGTCGCCGTTGTCGGCAGCATAAGCATAACCCTTGTCGATCAGGCCCTGGACCATATCCTGGATCTCTTGCATGGTTTCTGTGGCGCGCGGATTAGATGTTGCCGGCAGGATGTTGAGGTCACGCAAGTTCTGGTCATAATCGACAATGTAGCGCTGGGCCAACTGGATAGGATCTTCACCGAGCTGGTTGGCGCGGTTGATGATCTTATCGTCCACGTCGGTGTAGTTCATGACGTGCCTGACGTTGTAACCGCGGTACTCCAGATAACGGCGAATAACGTCGAAAACCAGGGCCGACATGGCGTGCCCGACGTGCGCGTCGCTGTAGACCGTGACACCGCAGACGTACATTTTGACCAGACCCGGTTCCAGGGTCTGAAAGTCTTCTTTCTTGCGAGTGAGTGTGTTATAGACGCGGAGCATGCTGGATTTCCTGTTACCACTAAGTCACCAATGCACGAGGTCACAAATTTTCTCTGTGTCTGCGTGTCTACGAACCTGAGTGGTTTTCTTTTCCCTTTTTACTTCTTACTATCTTTATTTCTTTCTCTTGCTTTGCTTCTCTTCTTCAACTCGGGCAAAGATCATACGCCCGGCAGCGGTCTGCAGCACCTTTGTGACGGCAACTTCCTGGTATTCGCCGATGTAGTCGCGGCCGTTTTCGACCACCACCATCGTGCCATCATCCATATAACCGACGCCCTGGTCGCGTTCCTTACCTTCCTGGATGACGTTGAGGCGCAGGATCTCGCCCGGCAGCACTACCGACTTGACCGCATTGGCCAGCTCGTTGATGTTCAAGATCGTGACGCCTTGCAATTCGGCCACGCGGTTCAGGTTGTAGTCATTGGTCAGGATGGGACACTTGAGTTGGCGCGCCAGAACGACCAGCTTGTCGTCCACTTCGCGCATCCCCTCGACGTCAATATCGCTGATGCGGGTCAGGATGTTGGGCTGCTTTTGCAGTTCACCCAGGACTTCCATGCCGCGGCGCCCGCGTTGGCGGCGCATTCCGTCGGGCGAATCGGCGATATATTGCAGTTCATTCAACACAAAGCGCGGGATCAGCAAGGTACCCGGCAGGAAACCGGTCTTGGCGATGTCAGCTACACGTCCGTCGATGATCACGCTGGTGTCCAGTAAGATGGTACGGTTCAAGTTCGTCCAAGAAGAGGACCCACCGCTCTCGCCACGCCCGCCCAGAGCACTGAGCAGACTCATAATATCTCCCTGGCGCATGACAAACAGCGAAATACTCAAGTAGCTAAAGACGACCACGCCAACAAACGGGAGCACGCTGCCGAACGGTCTTGGCAGCAAAGATAAAGGAAATGCCAGCAGAGCCGCTACCAGCAAGCCAGCCACCAAACCTGTCAAACCGGCGAAAAGCGTCTCGGCGGAGAGGCGTCCCAGTATGGCACGAAACGCTCTCACCGGGCGCGTGGTAAGATAAGGGGTTAGGATGATGCCTGCTAAAGCGCCAATCAGGCCAAATATCACAGCGTAGAATGTAGTTTGGTCTGCTAATCGACCTGCCAGGCCACCCCAATAACCACCAATTATTGCGAAGACCAGCATACCAAAAATACGAAAAAAAAATTCAACACTCATTAAAAATAACTCCTCTGATAATGAAAAGAAAAATGCAGAATAATCTGCCTCATAATAGCATGCCTAAATCACATCGTCAACTGCAAGCAAGTTATTCAAATAAAATGGCTCTTTGGGTATCTCCGTGGTAAATACCCGGATTTGGGGTGTGAGCGTGTCCCTACGGCGCACGCTCACACCCCAAATCCGGCCCCCTTTCACGGAACTCCTGGAGAACCAATAAAAATTGTTATAATGGATACTTACCATGGCTATTGACCGTTTCGGACGAATTATTCACTATTTACGCATCAGCCTGACTGACCACTGTAACCTGCGCTGCATTTACTGCATGCCAGAAGACCAGACCTTCAGGCCGAATGCCGACTTAATGCAGGACGACGAGATCCTGCTGCTCGCTAAATTATTTGCCAGCCTCGGATTTGACAAAATCCGCCTGACCGGGGGCGAACCGACTGTCCGCGCGCACGTGGTCGACATCGTGCGTGGGATTGCTTCTACACCAGGAATCCGCAACGTTTCGATGACCACGAACGGCCTGCTCCTGTCACGATTGGCCGGTCAGCTGGCTGAAGCCGGGCTCAAGCGGGTCAACATTTCGCTCGATACCCTCAACCCTGATAAGTTCAAGCGCCTGACGCGCTGGGGCAAGCTGGAGGACGTCTGGAACGGTATCATGGCAGCCGAGCAAGCCGGGCTGACTCCTATCAAAATCAATGCTGTGGTCGTTAAAGGCTACAATGAATCAGATGTGGTTGACCTGGCTCGCCTTACATTAAACCATCCCTGGCAAGTTCGCTTTATCGAGATGATGCCCTTTGCCGGCGCAACGGACATCCAGACAGGGCAGGTGATCACTGCGACGGAAATCCTTGAACGGATTGAGGATTCCCTTGGCGATATGGAAGTGGCCAACGGCGGTAAACTGGACGGCGAAGCCCGTCTCTTCCGCCTGCCAAACGGCAAGGGTGATGTGGGCTTTATTTCATCGGTCACCGCGCCCTTCTGCGCCTCCTGTACGCGCGCCCGCCTGACCGCAGATGGCCGCCTGCGCCTATGCCTGCTGCGTGAGAAGGAAGTGGACCTGCTGACGCCCCTGCGTGAGGGCGCCACGCTGGACGACCTGCGTCAGATCATTCTGGACGGCGTCTGGGAAAAACCCTGGGGTCATGGACTTGCGGAAGGTCTCATTCCGCTCAACAGGGCTATGAACGAAATAGGTGGCTGATGAAATTTAAGAACGGGATCAAAGCGATCCTCTTTGACTTCGACGGCACGCTGCGACATCACCTCCCCACTGGCGGGGAGGTTTTTTCGGACTACGTTATCAGTTTGGGACTGAGTATCACTGATGAAGATCGCCGCCGGGCTGCCGTATGGGAGCACTATTACTTTGCCAACTCTCCCGAAATCAAGGCTGACCTCAAAAAATACGATGGCGAGGAAGGTAGTTTCTGGTATCACTTCGGGCATCGCCGGCTGGCAGCGCTTGGTTGTCCGCCAGACCTTATCCCAGAACTGGGGCCAAAAGCTGCTGATTACATGCGCGAGCATTACAAGCCATCGGTTTGGGTGCCGGAGGAAACACACACTGTCATACCAAGGTTGCGTCAATCCGGGTTTACTCTGGGTGTGGTATCGAACCGGGATGACCCTTATCTAGACGAGATCGAAGAGATAGGGATGAAGGATTACTTCCACTTTTCATTGGCCGGAGGCGAAGTGAATTCCTGGAAACCAGATCCGGGGATCTTCGAACATGCCATCCGGATGGCGGGCTCAACGCCCGAAAGTACTCTATACATCGGCGACAATTATTTTGCAGATGTAGTCGGCTCGCAGCGGGCTGGACTTCAGCCTGTTCTCTACGACCCAAAAGGACTCTTCCACGAACCGGGTTGCCCGGTGATCGCCTCGTTTGACGACTTGATGGAGATAGTGAGCTCTACCTAACTCCTACCCCGCAACGCCCTACTCGACCAACATATAAAATTTAGGGAGTTGCCGGTTTCTCCCGGTCCACCAGGTTGACCAGGATCGCCCCGCTGGCCTTGACCAGGTTCTCCGCCGTGATCAAAATCTCATGCCCCCACACGCCTGTCCCCACACCGAGGACAGGTTCATCTATTAACGAGACATCCAGAAAGGTGCGGAAACTTTCGGGCTGCCATGAAAATGGCGGGATCGAGCCGATCACGTAGCCGGTTGTTTCCTGAACAGCTTCATAGCCGGCCATCTTGATATCCCGTGAGCCGGCCGCCTTCTTAAGATTGCCCGAGACAATGTTTTGGTCGCCGCCGACCATCACAAGGATGCGCTCACCCGTGTCCAATTCGAAGATCAGCGTCTTGATCATCTGGCGCTCGCGGTAGCCCAGGGCGTGCGCCACCGCGGCCGCGCCCTTTTCGATCTCGGGCGGAAATTCGGATTTGATGTAGGGGATATTGCGTTTGTCGAGGTATGCGTGGGCGGGGAGTTGCATACTGCGAATTAGACAGCCAGCGGTTTGGATGGGGAATGCGGCTCGATCGTTTCGAGTACGGGCGACTCTTGTTTTTCGGCAAAATATAAATCCCAGCGCAGTTGCAGGTTCAACCAGAAGTCTGGCGTGTTGCCAAAGAACTTTGCCAGCCGTAAAGCGGTGCTGGGTGTGACACCACGCCGCCCGTTGATGAGATCATTGATGCGCTGATAGGGAACATGTATCGCCTGTGCCAGATCACGCTGAGTCAGGCCCATTGGGTTTAGAAACTCTTCTAAAAGCATTTCACCAGGATGGGTAGGTGTTCGATCAGTGGGTACACGGATCATAAGATTCTCCTTATGCCCGAACAAGTTGATTGTGAGTGATGAAGTACTCTTTTGTGTATAGAAATTTTCTCTATCATAACCATGCTGTCCGGGTACTAGTGATAATCAACAATTTCAACTTGATCAGGACCGTGTTCTGTCCAGATGAAACAAATACGATATTGATCATTGATACGAATACTATGCTGTCCTTTTCGTTCTCCCGACAAGGCTTCCAGCCGATTGCCAGGAGGGATTTTCAATTCCAGCAAAGCAGTGGCAGAATCGATTTGATCAAGTTTACGTGCAGCAACTCTCCACACGTTTTCAGGGCATGTCCTTCGCGCAGTAACCGTATTTTTGCCATTGAATACATCTTCGGTTCCCGCATTTTTGAAGGATTGTATCATGGATATATGATAACACGGAACCCATGCTATTTCAAGGGACAAATTATGCTTTTATAGACAATCCCCCAATTATTAGTTCAACGTTCTCTCGATCGTTTCGCGATGCTCTTCGAAATGCTCGCTGGTATCGCCAAGGATCCAGTTCAGGATCGGCCGTTTCTCAGGATCGTCCTCGCGGCGTGGTTTCATCAGGTCTTCAAATGACATGGAATCCAGCCTGGCCCGCACCTGCTCATAAGCCTGGTTCAACTCGTCTAAAACCTGCTCGACCGGCTCGTGGCGGTGGCGCTCGAAAAAAATAGGGTTCATCACCTCGAAATCCCAGTCAGCGGCCTGTTCGGGTGTAACGCCAGCCACCTCGTGAGCGGGACGGCGGTCAAGATGGTAGCCAAGCAGGATGTTCATCCATACTGTCAGGTGGGCCAGATTATCTTTGGGCGTCCAGCCGCCCTCGTCCGGCGTGAGCATCTGCTCGGGTGAAAGCTGCCCAACCACATCCATCAGCTTGGACCATTCGTGGTCTATCTGGAAAATCAACTCTGCTTTAGTTCCGGGGAGTGAATTATCTGCCATGCTTCAGCTCCTATTAGATAAGTCAGGCTTCAAGCCTCACTCACGGTTAATGATTCTAAAACTACCTTGCGCAAGTTGTTCTGCACATCATCCCACGCCTTCCCCGCATCGATCACGGCCCAGCGACCCGGCTCCTGCTTCACCATCTCCAGATACCCCGCCCTCACGCGCTGGTGGAACTCGACCGTGTAAGCGTCCAGGCGGTTCCACTCGTCGGCCTTGCGCTTGCGTCCCAGGCCAACCTCCACGTCCAGGTCGAGCAGGGCCGTCAGGCCCGGGACCAGGCCGCCGGTAGCGTAAGTGATCAGCGTGCGGATTTGCGCGATGTCCTGCTGGTGGCCGTAGCCCTGGTAGGCGATGGTCGAGTCGGCATAGCGGTCGGAGAGCACGATCTCGCCCGCTTTCAAGCGCGGACGGATGACCTCTTCTACGATCTGGGCGCGCGCGGCCTGGTAGAGCAGCGTCTCTGCCCGCGGGTGCATCTCGGCGTTCTTCAAATCGTGGATCACTTCGCGGATCTGCTCACCGATGGAGGTCCCGCCCGGTTCGCGGGTGGGGAACACGGTATAGCCCTTTTCACGCAGATATTCGACGAGGTAGGGAATATGGGAAGTTTTGCCGGAGCCTTCGGGGCCTTCGAGGGTGATGAACATGGAGTAAGTATACAGGTAAACAGGCAGGCATGAATAGAAAACTTGTTTACCTGCCTACCTGTTTACGTCTCTACTCGCGAAAAATTCTCACGTGACGCCGCGGCTCTTTGCCGTATGAGTGCGAAGTCAACTCGGCGTCGCGCGCCATCTCATGCTGGAAGCGCCGCACTAACGAAGGTCCGGGGGGCAGGTCTACCCAGCGCTCACCGTTCAGCACAGCCTGGATAGCAGACTGGGTCTCCTTACGCACGTAATCCATCTCGCCGGACGAGGAAGCCTGCACAGTCGAGAGATTGAACAGGTCGCTCAGGAACTGCTCCATCTGGTTGACCGTGTTCGAGCGCAGCACGTAAATCGGCATACCACGCTCCTCGGCGTCCACCACCGTCCGTTGGCGGTTACGGTAATACGAGCGCAAGGTCACCAGCGCGTCGGCCTCGCCCGGCTCGCGCACCACCACAGCGGGCACACTTAGACGTTTGGCGGCCTGCATCAGACGGTTGCGCGCCACACCATACGGATAGATGCGGATGCTCTGCATCGATCCGCGCGTAGCAGTAGACGGATCCAACTGCAAGACCGGGACCGGCGGTTCGGGAGCCTCAGCAGGCCGGCCTTGGGTCCGCTCGAAAGACTCGCGTCCACGCCGGACAGTTTTGCCATTCGTCTCTATCCTGGACTTGGGGGCTGTTACCGCTTTCTCGATCTTGATCTGCCCGTCTTCGTCGCGCATACGGATCTCCGCCGGGAGCGGGAACCCGCGCAGCAGCGCATCGACGGCTGCCATGATGTCCATGTGGACAGCGAACCGGTCACGGTTCTGGATCTCGATCAGCACGTCGAACGTGGGCGGCGCGCGCCGCTCCAGGACTGTTTTCTGCGTCCCGCGCCGGCGGGCCTCCTCGTCTGACAGGGTGACGGCTTCGATACCGCCGACCAGGTCGGAGAGGGTTGGGTTGAGCAGCAGGTTTTCGAGGGAGTTGCCGTGCGCTGTCCCGATCAGCTGTACACCGCGCTCGGCGATGGTACGGGCGGCCAGGGCCTCGAGCTCGCGACCGATTTCATCGATGACGATCACCTCGGGGTTATGGTTCTCGACTGCTTCGATCATCACCTCATGCTGGAGCATAGGCTCGCGCACCTGCATCCGGCGCGCCTTGCCCACGGCAGGGTGTGGCACGTCGCCGTCGCCGCCGATCTCGTTGGAGGTATCCACGATGATGACGCGCTTCGACTCGGCCAGGATGCGGGCCGCTTCGCGCAGCAGGGTGGTCTTGCCCACGCCGGGGCGACCGAGGATGAGAATAGATTTGCCCGATTCGATGATATCTTCGATGATATCGATCGTGCCATAAACAGCACGGCCAACGCGCAGGGTTAAACCGACAATCGTGCCCAGCCGGTTGCGGATGGCAGAGATGCGGTGCAGCGTGCGCTCGAGTCCTGCGCGGTTATCGGCGTCGAACTGCCCGACGCGCTCGTCCACGAAGTCAATTTCGGAGCGTGTAATTTCAACATCTCGCAAAATGATTTCATGTTCTACAAAGCGGGCGGTTGGCACGCGGCCCAGGTCGAGTATGATTTCGAGCAGGTTGTCGCTGTTGTTCGTTTTTTCGACCGCAAGGCGGACGTTGGAAGGAAGGACATCCAGTAAGGCATCCAGATCGTCTGTAATATGTCTTTGAGTCATAAGATTATTTATATCAGATGACACGTGGAATCGGTTTTCGTACCCCACATGTCAGAAAGGAGGCAAAAGGAAATACTTGCGCCACCGGTATTGCCGGTAAAAGGGCGGCATACGGAATATCTAATAAAAATTGGTGAACATTTTTAAGTACCACCTGATTCATCGGTCTATGCCTATTATAGCAGGCTCTCCCCTATCGTTTTAATGAGATATTAATGTATGCGTGCTGTGCCACAAGCTTTTAGAGCATATTCCAAACTTTTATATCAGCAGCTTTTACCAATCCCGCACCCACAATTACAGACCCACCAATTACTCATAATCCTTTAATTGCAACCTGCTAACCCGCGACGGTTGCACGCTGACTCTCGAAGATACAGCGGGAACTGTTTGTTCATCTTTGATCAAGCGCGCGAGATGCTTGACCATCACGGCCTGCCGTGACGCCGGACTGGCGCCCAGATCCTCGAGGGCGGGTTCCAGCCAGGCCTGGTAAGAACGCACACACAGGTAAACCGGGCGTCCTCTCCGGTTAGGGATGCAGTTGAGCAAGGATGAGAGCTTCATCTCTACATCCCTGGCTTCGGGATGGATCAGGGGCGTTATGACAATCCCTTGCGCACCCGACGCCAGGCTGACGTAGCATTTAGCCTCTGCATCGCAAATCAAGCCACGGGCATTTTTTGAAAGCGGCTCTACCGGATGCATCAACTGGGGAACGATTTGATGGTACAAACTTTGCAATGCCGGTCTGTTTACCGAACGGGCGCGCGTCCAATTTCTTATCTCAGATGAAGTACTAAGCTCACTGACATCCCACATTCGCTGCCAGGCATAAACTGAGAAGCCCGTGTGCCTTAAAGCGGAAAACGCATCGCTGGTTTCGTCGATTTCAGCAATCACGTGAAACGCTCCCCACTCCCCCACCTGCGTTACCAGGTGTTCGACCAGTCCCGGCAAGGCGGCATGGTCCAGCCGGGAAGCAGGGGCTAGATAAAGAAGTTTTGCATAGGCCTCGCCACGGGAATGGATCACCCCGCCAACCAACGAAGCCTCGTTATCGTTGGCCACAGCCGCATACATGTGCCGGGTCGGGTTGACGTACGCCAGCAGGTTGGCCGCCCCTAACGGATGCCCGCGCGTCAGAGCCCGCGTGCTGTCGAGGGTCAGGGCGTCATTGCGATAACGGGCAATCAGGGGTATGTCAAGGATGTCAAGCGAACGAATAGTCATTAATCTATAAGAGACAGAAAATACTGATGAAAACGGCTGTCACCGGTCAGCTCGGGGTGGAAAGAGGTAGCCAGGAAGTGTCCCTGTTGCGCGGCAACAATCCTTCCGTCCGATAAAGAAGCCAGGATCTTTGCATCCGCGGATACGGACTCGATAATGGGTGCACGTATAAAGACGGCATGGAACGCCTCATCCGTACCTGTGGCCTGCTTCAGTTCCGAGATGTCGAGATCGGCCTCGAAGGAATCCACCTGGCGGCCAAACGCGTTGCGCGCAACCTTGATGTCCATCAGGCCGAGCAGGGGCTGCTCGCGGCTGACATCCTTGGACAGGAAGATCGCGCCCGCGCAGGTGCCCCAGACAGCCTGCCGCTGACCGAACTGTCGAAGCGGTCCCATCAGTCCGAAATCAGTGGCGAGTTTGCCGATCGTGGTGGACTCGCCGCCTGGGATGATCAGGCCATTGAGACCGTCGAGCTGCTCAGCCAGCCGCACTTCTGCAGTCTCAACGCCAAGGCTTTTGAGCATGATGATGTGTTCTGCGAAGTCGCCCTGGAGGGCCAGTACGCCAATCTTCATTCAGATGTTTAATAAGAGTAACCAGTTATCAGTAACCAGTGGACAGAAACTGGTCACTGAACACTGCTCTTACCAACCCCGCCCGGCGATCTTCTCGACTTCGGGCATGGTGGAAATATTGCGGCCGACCATCGGCTCGCCCAGGTCCCGGCTGACTTCGGCCAGGATGGACGCGTCTTGATAATGTGTCACGGCCTTGACGATCGCAGCGGCGCGCCTGGCCGGGTCACCAGATTTGAAGATACCCGAGCCGACGAAGACGCCGTCCACACCGAGCTGCATCATCAGTGCGGCATCGGCAGGCGTGGCCACGCCGCCGGCGGCAAAGTTGACCACCGGCATACGGCCCAGTTCTTTGGTCTCTTTGATGAGTTCGTATGGGGCGCCGATTTCCTTGGCGTAAGCCATCAGTTCCTCGTCGGCCATGGTGGTCAGGCTGCGGATCGCGCCCATGACTGCGCGCGCATGGCGGACAGCTTCCACCACGTCGCCTGTGCCGGCCTCGCCCTTGGTGCGGATCATGGCCGCGCCCTCGCCCACCCGGCGCAAAGCCTCGCCCAGGTTGCGGCAGCCGCACACAAACGGGATCTTGAACTCATGCTTGTTGATGTGATGCGCCTCGTCTGCGGGCGTCAATACCTCGGATTCGTCGATGTAATCTACGCCAAGCGCTTCCAAAATCTGAGCTTCGACAAAATGCCCGATCCGGCACTTCGCCATCACCGGGATCGTGACCGTAGCCATAATTTTTTCGATCAGGTCAGGGTCCGACATACGCGCGACGCCGCCCTGAGCGCGGATATCGGCGGGGACTCGCTCGAGCGCCATCACCGCACTCGCGCCTGCGTCTTCTGCGATCCTGGCGTGTTCGGGAGTGACGACATCCATGATGACGCCGCCTTTAAGCATTTGCGCCAGTCCTTTTTTCACTGCAAAAGTACCAGTCTGCTGTTCCATTGGATCTCCTTATATGTAAAACTTGCGGGTCGATTCTACCATGCTGACTCTGTCGGGTAGTTCGAAACCCATCGATAGGATGAACACATTTTATTAATCGGCGAGTGCAAACTCTTCCTCGCTGTTTGATAAACGGAATAGGTTTCCTTCATAAATTCTAAAAAATATCACTGCCGCCAGGATCATCAAGCTGCCACCAATCTGGACCCCGTTCAGAAGTTCGCCAAATATGCTATATGCCAGTATTGCTGTAATTGCCGGCTCAAGCGAAACGATCAGGTTGGCAACGCTGGAGGGTAGATAAACCAGGCTGACGTTATACAATCCAAATCCTGCCAGTGTGGGCCCGGCAGCAAGCAGGAGCAGGATGCCCCACCCGGCCACGGAGTTTCCCAGCCAGAGCACGTCTGTTATGTGGACCGCCTTCCCCGGCACAGAATCTACCGGAAGCAGGTTGAAAACCAACAAAAATGCCGCTGCAAAACCGAATGTATATAACAAAGTTGTCCAGGGGTTCAGATTCCGTTGGGAGGCAGAACGCCCCATCAAGCTGTAAATCGCGTAGAGCAGGCCGGAGAAGATCCCGGTCAGGATCCCGATGAAATTAGCAGACCAGGCCGCCAGATTCAGAGCATCGGAAACAAGGACGCAACCACCCAGGCTGAGCGTGACTGCAACAACCTTGGCCCAATCCAGCCGCTCTTTGAGAAACCACCAACCGAGCAATGCAGTGAAACCAGCCGAACAGTATGCCAGCACGGTTGAGATGGCAGCGCCATTGAGTGCTACGGAAAGTGTCCATAGGGAGTTAAAAACTGCAAGAACCAGTCCGTAGATGATCAGGTAACGCAGATCTTTTCGTTCGATTCTCAAAAGGCCGGGGCGAATCAAGGCCAAGACAGGCAGCAAGGTGAGCGCCACAAAAAGGTCCCGCCAGAAGGCCAGTACCATGG
The DNA here is from genome assembly GCA_011389535.1 of Anaerolineales bacterium. Lineage (GTDB taxonomy): Bacteria > Chloroflexota > Anaerolineae > Anaerolineales > Villigracilaceae > JAABUE01. The sequence goes on along the minus strand of JAABUE010000063.1, from coordinate 1,416 downwards.
CTGGGATCTGGTAGGTCTGTGTCAAATAACGGATGAAGATGGCAGTCGTTGCCAGGATCACTGCGCTGGCTAGAGCAATGGGATATCCGCGGGCAAAGTTGGAACTGTTGGATGTTAGAGTTAACACACTCCAATTTTAGGGAAAATTGGCATAATGTTAAGAGCCAATTTCAGGGAATATAATTAAGTCCACTTTAGTGGAATAGGATGATTAACGCATAATTGGCTCTATTAGGTATATGAATTAAATGATATATTCACAATACCAATTGGTATCATACCAAAAGAAGCTGGTGCCGGGGTTATGCTCCACACCTCGACTTTTGGGATGATATTCCAAACTTCAGGAGAAGGACAATGCGCATTCCCCTCGACCGGCAAAGCCATATTCCACTTTATCAACAAATCAAAACCCATTTACAACAGGGAATCCTTTCGGGAAGTCTGGCGCCCGATACACGCCTGCCTGCCAGCCGGCAGCTGGCCCACGATCTGGGCGTGAATCGAATAACCGTCGAAACAGCGTATTCGGAGTTGGAGGCGGATGGCTTGATCTATTCCCGGGTTGGCAGCGGCACCTATGTTTTACATCCTATCCAGCTTCCTTCACAACCGATAGACAATCTTGAGGCAGCCTGGCCGCTCTGGCAGCAGAGTGTACAAATTGAGATCGAACCATCCGGTAGTGCTGAAAGCAGTGAGGCGCTTAAAAGCAGCCAGCATCCTGACCTGATCAGTTTTGCAGGCGGGACGAGCGCGCCTCACATGTTCCCGGCTGATGACTTCCGAAAGGTGCTCCAGTCTGTCATGCGCCGTGATGGGATGGCTGCTCTGGGTTACGGGGAAAGCAACGGATATGCGCCTCTACGCGCCACAATTGCGCACGTGCTGGCCAGCCAGGGTTTACAGGCTCGCCCGGAAAATATATTGATCACAGCTGGTTCACAACAGGCGCTTTCCCTGGTATCACAGCTTTTGTTAAAACCTGGAGACACTATTCTTGTCGAAAGCCCAACCTATGGCGGTGCTCTGGAACTGTTCCGGGCGGTTAATTTTTCGGTGGTCGGCATTCCTATGGATAAGCAGGGGATGCAGGTTGAACACCTGGAAAAGCTGCTGCAGCAACACCATCCCAAGCTCATTTATACGATCCCCAACTTTCATAATCCCACCGGCACCTGCTTGAGCAGCTCGCGTCGTCGTGAACTGATTGTTCTGGCCGACCGTTATAACGTTCCCATCCTGGAAGACGATTTCGTAGGGGATCTTCGCTATGACGGGCGCGCCCAGCCATCTCTTAAAGCGCTCGACCCGGGGGGACGGGTCATTTACGCCAACACCTTCTCGAAAATGATCATGCCCGGGCTGAGGGTCGGTTTTCTTCTTATAGAAGGGCCAATCTATGAGCACCTGGTC
>JAABUE010000062.1 GCA_011389535.1 Anaerolineales bacterium | reverse complement strand
AATGTTTGCAGATCAATGTTTCCGACCTGCGCGGGGAAGAGTTTTTGGAACTCAGGATAAAAATACTCCCAGAAAGGCAGCGAACGCCCGACCAGGTTCTCCCACATGCGTGACTGCGACTCGTGCACAGCCAGCGAAGTACCGCCCGCCAGCGGGGTGCGCTCATAAGACTGGTTGCTGCCCAGCCCATACAGCGCGTGACCGGTTTCATGCATGGTGCTGAAGAGCATGTTGGTAGGGTTGTCATCTTCATAGCGTGTGGTGATGCGCACATCGTTGATGCTGAATTCGGTCGTGAAGGGGTGCGCCGACTTGTCCTGCCGCCCGCGCTGCCAATCGTAGCCGAACCTGGTCGCGATGATTTCGCTGAAGTCCCACATTTTCTTGTCGTCATATTCAACGTGCAGGAAGGAATCGTCCACCTGGGGTTGCTCCGCAATGGCCTTGAGCAATTCCACCTGCTGTGGTCGCAGCGCGTTGAAGATAGCTTTGACGTCGGCGGTCTTCATGCCGCGCTCGAACTGGTCGAGCAGCACATCGTAGGGATGGTCAGCCGGCGGGAAGAAGCTGACGTAGCGCTGGTTCAGCTCTACAACCTTTTCCAAATGTGGCTGGAATATGGAAAAATCCGATTTGTTACGGGCTTCCATCCAGGCTTCGAACGCCTTGCTGGTGACCACCGCAAACTCGGCCACGAATTCCGACGGCACACGCGTGGCCTGGTCGTAGTCATGCCGGGTGACTTTTAGCAGGCGTACCTCATCAGAGTCGGGTTCGGCGCCGTTGAGTTCCTGCTCCAGGTCGCCCAGCAATTTCCCGATCTCATCGGAAGTGAACTTCTGGTGCGAGATCTTGCCAATCGTGGCAAGCTGGTTCCCGCGCGCCTCGCCGCCGCCCTGCGGCATGTAGGTCTGCTGGTCCCAGCTTAGCAAAGCCTGGACGGCGTTCAGGTCGGCTACTTCCGCCAGCAGGGTTTTAAGTTGTTGTAGTTTTTCAGACATATTTCTCCTTACCCTCACCCCAACCCCTCTACCCTATCGGGCACGCGTCCCTTTGGGAGAGGGGCGAAGCAAGTGAATTAAATTACCTTCCAACGCAGCGGCTCACCTTTCAAAGCTGCAAGCACCTCATTGGCAATATCTTCAGCCGCACGCGCCTGCGCTTCTGCTGTTTGCGCGCCGACGTGCGGGGTGGCAATCACGTTCGGATGCTGGACCAGCTCGCTTGCACCGGGCGGTTCACTGGCAAAGACATCCAATGCCGCACCCCCAATCTGACCGGACTCCAGCGCGTCCAACAAGGCGGACTCGTCCAGGATACCGCCTCGCGCCACGCTGATAATCCGGACTCCGCGCTTCATCCGCCCGAAAGCCTGCTCGCCCACCATCGAGCGCGTCTCGTCTGTGAGCGGCAGGTGCAACGAGATGAAATCCGAGCGGGAATACAGCTCTTCCAGAGATACCGGCTTTGCCCCACAGCCTTCGATCGCCTCAGTAGTATTATGTGCATCATATCCAAGCACCCGCATGCCGAACGCCGAAGCGCGCGCGCAAACTTGCGCGCCGATGCGCCCCACGCCGAGGATCCCGAGTGTCTTGCCATGCAGTTCCATGCCCGACAGTTCCTGCTTTAGCCAGGCACCCTGCTTCATGCCGGCATCTGCGCGCGGGATTTCGCGCGCCAGAGCCAGCATCAGGCCGATGGTAAGTTCCGCAACGGCCAGCGAAGATGAAGTCGGCGCGTTGACCACCTTCACACCGTGATCCTGCGCAGCCTCCAGATCGATGTTATCCACGCCAACGCCTGCCCGCCCGACAACTTTAAGCCGGCCGGCAGCCTCCAACAAGCGCGGGGTGACCTTGGTCCGGCTGCGCACGATCAACGCATCGTAATCATTGATTATATCTATCAACTCTTCAGGGGAAATACCACTGCGATCTTCCACCCTGGCTACAGAATGCAAAATGGCCTGTCCGTTTTCTTCCAGGCCATCTGCGATGAGAATGTTATACACAGGCATAGTTTGATTTTAACCTATATGAATTTATGTTGCATCCTTCTCAAGAAGGATTTTCCAGTTCACCGATCAGACACCAATCTGAGCCGAGTGGCAGGTCATTCGCGTCCCTGCTTCGTATTTTCATCAATCCAATTTAAATAGTTTTCGGAACCAAGTATGATTGGCAAGGCAATGATCTCAGGAACTTCGTAGGGATGTATTTCTTGAACGGCGGGAACCAGCTTTTCTGAGAACAAATCCTGGGTGGTTTTTACAATTAAGAGTGTTTCCTCGTCGTTTTGCTTTTTCCCCTGCCACATATAAATGGAATTGATCGGGGAAATGAAATTAACGCAGGCTGCTAACCCCTGATCGACCAGGGCATCAGCGATTTCCTGGCCGATCTCGACCGAAGGAACAGTGATAAATACTACTAAATGGTTTATATCCAAAGAAATATCTCTCCTTTATTCGTAGCGCAAAGCTTCCACTGGTTCTAAGTTCGCCGCACGGCTGGCGGGATAGATCCCAAAGAAAAGACCGACGGCAGCTGAGAAGAGCGTCGCCAGCAAGATCGCATCTCCTCCGATTACGGGCGTAAAATCCGTATTGGTGGCTGCGGCGACCCGCCCGACGATGTAGGCAATCAGCCAGCCGAACAGAATGCCGATGATCCCGCCGATCAGGCTGAGCAGAGATGACTCGGTCAGGAACTGGATCAGGATATCGCGTTTGCGCGCGCCCAATGCTTTACGCAGGCCAATCTCGCGGGTGCGCTCGGTAACCGAGACCAGCATGATGTTCATGATGCCAATCCCGCCCACCAACAGAGAGATCGCCGCGATTCCACCCAGGAAAATGGTCAGGATGCCCGTGATCGACGCAAATGTGGTCAGCAGGTCCCGCTGGGTGAAAATGGTGAAATCGTCCTCGCCGACCGGGGTGCGATGGCGGGTACGCAGGATTTGTGAAATCTCTTCGATCGCGCTATCCACCGACTCGGCGTCTATCGCCTGGACGAAGACAATATCCATCCGGTCGTTGGTGCTGCGACGGATCAGGCGCGCCTGGGCGGTGGACACCGGGATGATGGCAACGTTGTCCTCGCTGCCAAACATACCCCCGCCGCGTGCTTCAAGGACGCCCAACACACGGAAGGGCTGGCCCTCGATACGCACAGTCTCGCCCGTCACGCCATCGGCATGGCCAAAGATCGCTTCAGCCGTTTCCGGGCCAAGCACAACCACCGAAGCCCGTCCCAGGATATGCTCCTCCGTGATATATCCGCCCTCTGTAAGAACTAAATTCCGGACAGAAAAATATTCAGGCGTAACCCCAAATAACTGTGTTGAAGTGCGTTCTCCAGCAAACGAAAGTTCAGCATTGCCTTGCAGGGCAGGCGCAACCGCTTCCACAGACGGCGCCTGGAACGGGTCTCCAATTGCCTGCGCATCGCCAAGCGTCAGAGGCTTGGGGTTGCGGATCGTATCGCTGAAATCGCCGCGGAAAACAAATAAAAGGTTGGTGCCGATGCCGCTGATAGAACCGGTGATCGAGGCTTCCGCGCCGCGTCCAACCGACAACATGGCGATTACCGCCGCCACGCCAATGACAATACCCAACACGGTCAGCCCGGAGCGCATCTTGTTGCCGTTCAGACTTTCCAACGCTTCAAGGATTGTCTGGGGCAGGTTCATAGCTCACTTCCCTTCTCCGCCTCTTTCTCCTGCCGGGTCTGCTCTCGTTCAACTGGCTCAATTCTAGATTTAGGCTTGCTCCCGTTTGCACCTTCGTCTAAGAAACCATCGATCAGGCGGATTACCCGTCCGGTTTGGGCTGCGACGTTGGAATCGTGTGTCACGATGATGAGCGTCGTGCCACGCTCTTTGTTAAGGGAAAGCAGAAGATCCATGATTTCCTGGCCAACCTTGGAGTCCAGGTTGCCAGTCGGTTCATCTGCCATAATGATAGCAGGGCTGTTGACAATAGCGCGCGCTACCGCTACCCGTTGCTGCTGTCCACCGGAGAGTTCTGTCGGGCGGTGTTTGACGCGATCGCCCAGACCAACCGATTCCAGGGCTTGCCTGGCAAGCTCGCGCCTCCCGCTGGTCACGCCGGCATAACGCAGGGGCAGTTCCACATTTGCAAGCGAGGAAACTCGCGAAAGCAGGTTGAAGCTCTGAAAAACAAAACCAACCTTCTTATTACGGATGACGGCCAACTGGTCGTCCGTCAGGCTGGAAACCAGCACGCCGTCGAGATAGTAGTCCCCTCCGCTGGGCCGGTCCAGGCAGCCAATCATATTCATCAAAGTAGATTTCCCCGACCCCGATGGCCCCATAATGGCGACCACCTCACCTCGTTCGATGGAAAACGAAACACCACGCAAGGCATGTACTTCGACCTCGCCCATTTTATAGACTTTAGTAATGTCGTGTACCTCGATTACATTATCCATAGGATTTACCGTGCAAAAGGCGGCCCGCTTCCCATCAGATCAGCTGTCGGGTTCAAGATAACTTGGTCGCCTTCTTTCAAATCGCCCCCGGTGACCACACTCATGGTATCGGACGACGAACCCAGGCGGATTTCCACTTTTTGCGGCGCACCCTCTTCGTCCAAAACAAAGACGACGCGGTCCCCATCTACCAGCCGGACAGCGCGGTTCGGAATGAGCACGGCATCATTGATCTCTTTGACCACGATATTGACTGCGGCTGTCATGCCGGGTTTGACCAGTTCATCAGCATCGGTCAATTCAACGGTGACCGTGAAATTCACAACGCCGCTCACCACCGTACCGGCCTGTGAAACCTTGGTTACCTGACCTTGATATTCCAACCCTAGAATCGCATCGAAAGACATCGTTACCGGCTGCCCGGCCGTCACATTGTTGATGTCAACTTCAGAAAGCTCCACATCCACCAGTAAGCTGGATAAGTCATCCACGCGGAAGGCTGCCGTGCCTGTGGTGACCTGGTCGCCGGGAAGGGGGGCAGCCCCTGTAACGGTACCAGCAAATGGCGCAGTCAGATGCGCTATGTTGAGCGTTGCCTGGGCCGCTTCCACCCGCGCCTGCGCGGCAGCCAGGTCATCTTTGTTAGGACCTTCCGCCAGACGCTCATAGGCTCGTTTGGCATCTTCGTATCTGGCTTCCTTCAAAGCCAGGTCGGCGTCTGCCTTGGCAATCTCTTCCTCAGTACCCTTCACTTTATACGTTTTGGTTTTCGGAACATCAATAACGCCATAGGGAGTCTTTTCCTTTACCATAACTACCTGCGTCCTTCTGACAGGATAGTTCAACGCATCACGATAATTGTAGGATTTTTCAAAGACATCTTTCGCATCGCGCAGGGCGATCCAGGCTTGCGCCCGAGCAGTGTCAGAATTGAGCACGTCATTCAACGCCTGCTGCGCGGACACCAACTCTGCTTCGGCCAGGATGATATTCTGGGGCAAGGATGATTTCGAAAGAGATGCGAGCACTTCCCCGGCTCTGACTTGATCACCGATATTCACATTGACAGTATCTACCGTGCCGGTCGTGAGCCAGACCAACGTGGCTGTTTGCCGCGCACGGACGGTTCCCGTCGCCCCGACTGTGGCCGTTAAATTACCGCGCTCAACGGTCGCAAACTGGAACTGGCCTGCCGCCTGCTCGGCGCCACCCGGCCGGAATACGATGAACAAGACGACGAGCGCCAGGATAACCACAACCGGTATGATGATCTTTTTTCTTTTTTTGATGGATTCAAGCATGCAAACAACCTCCGCAGAAAAATTCTCTGCCAACTTGTCATTTTACCTTACTCTGCTATGAAGCTATGCTACGCTGACGTTTTTTATATACGAATCTTACAGATGGGACGTACGCAGTTCGCGAAAAAATACCGAAAACAGGGTGTGTGCTCCGTGCGCACCCTGTTTTCGGGCTTCTTCCAATCAACTGCGTAACTCTTGAAATAAATGTGACACTTGTCGTCCAATTTGATGACATCCGAGCCTGACTGTCTAAATCAAGATTCGGTATTATCAATCTAACGCTTTAGCGATATCCTTTGGAGGAATGCATGCAGGCTGTACCCAGTGATTTCCTGAATATTGATCGTAAGGAACGCGTCAACAAACCTTTCTTTGACCTCGATCTACGCAATCCTGAAGTACGCACCTGCGATTTCGATGGTGTTGTAATTGAATTCACTCCCGAGCAGGCGATGGTTCAGGCTGCACGCTGTATCCACTGCCCCGACCCGGCCCCCTGCATGGTAGCCTGCCCGGTCAATAACGATATCCCCTCTGCGATGTGGCTGATCGAGCAGGGCAGGTTCGCCGAGGCAGCCAACCTTTACCACCAGACCAGCTCCCTGCCAGAAATCTGTGGGCGCGTATGCCCGCACGAAGCACTCTGCCAGGGGTCCTGCGTGCTCAACAAACATCATGAACCCGTATTGTGCGGCGAACTGGAAGTTTTCACAGTCGATTATAAGCGCCGTACCGAAGGGCGGATCATTCCGCTTGGCACGCCCACCGGTAAGAAGGTGGCGATCATCGGTGCAGGCCCGGCCGGTTTGGGCTGTGCAGACCAATTGGTCCAGGTGGGACACGAGGTGACCATCTTCGAGTCCAAGCCCGCACCCGGCGGCCTGCTGGTATACGGCATCCCTAACTTCAAGCTTCCCAAAGATGTTTGGTTCGAGAAATGGGGCGAGTTCGAGCGCGCCGGGGTCAAATTCGTCCCCAACACCTACATCGGTAAAGACAAAACCATCGATGAGTTGTTCGAAAAGGACAAGTTCGACGCGATCTTCATCGGGGTGGGCTCGGAAATCGATGCCAAGATGGAAGATGCCCCGGGCACAGACCTGCCAGGTGTATACGAAGCAACCGATTTCCTGATCCGCGGGAACGTGGACCGCAGCATGCTCCCGTCCGAATTGCTTGAGCCGCTCGAAGTCGGCAAGCGCGTGGTGGTCATCGGCGGCGGCGATACCGCTTCCGACTGCCTGCGGACCGCGTTGCGGCTGGGTTCCAAAGAAGTGACCTGCCTGTACCGCCGCACCGAAAGAGAAATGCCCGGCGGCAAGAAAGACCGCCAGATGGCCAAAGACGAAGGCGCAAAATACCGCTTCCTGACCCAGCCTGTCAAGTTCATCGCTGGCGAAGACGGCAGACTGGCCGCCGTGGAATGCATCGAAATGAAATTGGGTGAGCCTGACGAAAAGGGCCGCCGGCGCCCTGTGCCCGTAGAGAACTCAAACTTCAGCGTTGCCTGCGACACGGCCATCCTGGCGCTTGGCTACTGGCCTGACCCCATCCTTGGCAAGACCACGCCGGACCTGGAAACCCACAACTGGGGCCTGATCAAGACCCTTGACCGCGAAACCGGCCAGACCAGTCGCGAGGGTGTGTTCTCCGCTGGCGACTGCGTGACCGGCCCGGATTTGGTTGTGACCGCCATGCGCGGCGGGCGCAAAGCCGCCAGAGCAATTGACGCTTACTTGAAGAGCAAATAACTCCCACCGTTGAGGGCAGCGGTGTCTGAACAGCGGGACGCAAAATGCGTCCCGCTGTTCCTTATTTAACGGCAGACAGCAATGTATCTTATCGTGCATCTTCATCCCCCACATCGCAAGATGAAACTCAGAAGAAGACCGTTGGACAACAGTGTGTACGTTGTCGTTTACGTTGAGGCGACTGATTCCACTATCCAGAAATCGGGATAGCTGGTCACGAAGCCTGCTTCGTTGACGGTTAGTTCACGGACGAAGGCACCGCCTGTCGATTCATATCGATAGGTTTCCACAGCTGTGCGCTGGTAGCTCTGACTAAGCGGCTCAAGCGTGAAGCCTGGAAAGCGCAGCCAGGCCGCTTTGACCTCCGCCGCCTGGCCAATCTCCAATGCCAGCCGGCGAATAGGAAGCAGGTTGGTAGACGGGCTGAAGTTCAAGTCCAGATCGAGACAGCCTTTCACGGAGGGAACTTCCTTCCCGTTTAGCCGCCAGTGTTGGGCTGCATCAACCGACAGCTCGATCTCCACAATCTCATCGCCAACCCATCCATTCACCTGACCGGAACGGGTATGCCATTCGGTATCACATATCAGGTGATACGACAACAAACTTGATCGCTGAGCGTGCACAAAGACGGCTGCCCCGGCTAAATGCCAGGCTGAATCCTGAGACCATAACCGAGCCGCCTCGTGACCGGGTTGGTCCAGCCTGCGCCAGAGAATTGTTTGGTCGGTCATGTATTTTTCCTTTATGAAAATCAGCCTGTCAGGCAAACTTCTTGACAAGGCGGAGGATCGTACTCCAGTTCCTGGTGGTCACCGGAACAGAAAATGTTTTTTCCAGAAAAGCTGTTGGGCTTCCCGTGCTAGCGCCAACCTTATGGACTAAGCTTAGCACTGTTTTGCTCGTCACGTGAATTACTTCAACATCGTTCCGCGGCGACCGCAGTGTTGTCTTGACCTTAACAAGTGCGTTTGGATGCATAAATGACGCGCAACACTGGTAAACGTTTTCCATATTGATCCCTGCGAACGGATCAGCAGCGACCAGCTTTGCGAGATGCTGAAGACCACAGACGAAAGCCGGTTCCTCCAGCCCACAGATCGACTTGAGCGTTTTGCATGCCTGTGCAACAAGATTTAGCGCCGTTCGGTCCTTGTCGGCCGAAAAGACCACGGTCCCATTGGTCTGGAACGACCGGGCAGACTCAGCGCCTGCATCTTTAAACGCGGATTCTAGTTGAGTCTTTGTAGGGCTCTTTGGCCGCCCAAGGTTGACGTTACGAAAAAATGCGACATATTTCACAACAATCTGCTCCTCACGTATCCAAACAACATGCATCTATGGCTTGATCTCTTGCTTTGCTCCATCTTGCTCTGTCAATGTAATGTAGGTCTCACTCGGGTCGACGAGCAGGTGGATACCCGGCTCTGTTAATTCGTTCAAGAGCAGCAGCCCCGATCCCTCTTCTGAGGCGCCCAATTTAACCCGGATGTTTCCATTTTCATCCCGTAACCGGAAAACAACTTCACCGCCAGGTTCGACATTCAGTTGCGCTCGTACCTGGTCGCGTTCGTCAACCAATTCAATCGCTCTGACGCGCAGGACATCTGAAGTTGCAGGGGTAGTAACCATCCGGCCTTGAATGAGGATCAAGATCAATATCGTCAAATTGATGATTGTCAAGATCGCGGCGAGTCGGTTCGTCTTCATATCTCATCTCCTCTACGAAACCAATAAGAGTAGCGCGTTTATAGCCCGGCTAATATGTGTTTATTTGAACAACTCCTTACAATATTTTACCCAATGTGCAGCCCCATTTTTTGTGTGCGCCAGGTGCAAGTGCCAGGGAGTGCAGTGTCTGCATCCTAAAGGCCTGATACGGCCGTTTTCCAGCACGGCTCGATCTGAGTCATCGCGGGACACTTTCCTATGCCGGTTTAGTCGGCTTGAATTTTCGAGCGAAACTTACCGAACTTGTGAACTTTCCAAAGCCTTCAATTGCCCACGAAGAATAAGGAGCACAATCAGGCCACCAATTCCAAACAAAGTATCCACACCTCTCCAGAACAAAGGGATTTCTCTTATGGCGCCGAAAACGACGGCAAATGGCAGCACTGCGAGGCAAGCAGAAATTCCGTAGGTGATAACCCAGGAGTGCCGGATGGGATCACGGATGGCCATCAGAAAGGGAATGGAAATGATGAAGTGTCCAAAGGCCAGCCAGTCATATCCGTATGCCAGGAAGGGATACTTATCGTACGTTTCTTCGATAGCCCGGAATACCAGCAACAACCATTCCGACATCGAAGGCCAAAGAGCATCGAAGACAGATCCTTGTGAGAAGAGCGGGCTGAGCAGGCGCAACCCCTCTCTGGCAAAGATGGCGGTGAGGCCACTAGCGATCAGTGCGGTCGAGAACAGAATGAGCCAAATTCTTGTGTGGGTGAGTGCGTGTGAGGTTTTCATGACTCTATCGTGACAGGCCGTCAATATCAAATTCTCCAGCCTCTCTATCAAAACCTATCGAAATGAATCCCTGCTGAATTTGAAACGGATCGGGTGAAGCAGCGTATATATTTGTGAAGTAAAGAATAATCGAATGAAATTGGAAGTTCAAAAGGAAATTCAAATGACCACTGACACACATTCACCCAGGCAGGATTACCAGGGCAGGAAAGTAGTCTATCGAGGTGCTGCCTCCGCGCCTCTCTACGGATTGGGCATGATCGGCGCGTTAATATACTATTTGGGGCAAGCGACTACTTTTTGGCTCGGCGTGTTAGGCTTCTTCAAGGCCATCGTCTGGCCAGCCATGCTGGTCTATGAGCTGTTGAAGTTTCTGAATATGTAGCAATTTGTTTTCTTAGCTTGTCGCCAGCAGAGTGAACGCAAACACATAACCTGACAGGTCTACCGCAACCTGTCAGGTTTATTTATCCACACCCTATCAGACAATCCTGGTCTGATTTTATTTTGTTTGGAATTCTATTTAGGGTCGTCCAATAAACTCATCCGTGACTTCATCCAGCTTCAGGCTGATGATCTGGCTGGCCGAGTCACGGCCCATCGTCACGCCGTAGATCACGTCCGCGGCCTGGACGGTGTTGCGGTTGTGGGTGATGATAATGAACTGCGTGTCCTGGCTCAGTTCCTGCAGCAAGTCACGGAAGCGGCCGACGTTTGCTTCATCCAGCATAGCGTCCACCTCGTCCATGACACATACCGGCGTGGGCGAGACGCGCAGCAACGCAAAGACCAGGGCAATGGCCGTCAGGCTGCGTTCGCCGCCCGAAAGCAGGGCCAGGCCCTGCTCGCGACGGCCTGGCAGGCGCGCTTCGATCTCGATGCCGGTATTGACCAGATCCTCCGGGTTGGACAGCGCCAGGCGGGCCGAACCGCCGCCAAACAGGCGCACGAAAATCTCGCGGAATTCTTTGTCCACCGCCTCGAACGTCTTCCCGAACTCCTGCACCGTCAGTTCATCCAGCTCGGCGATCACCTGGCGCAGATCGGCTTCGGCCTTGCGCAGGTCTTCCACCTGGGTCTTCATGAACTCGTAGCGTTCTTTCTCCGCCTGGTATTCCTTTTGCGCTTCAGGGTTGATCGGTCCCACACGGCGCAGTTGCGCACGTTGGCGCTTTAACTGCTCATCCAGTTCGGGAGCGATCTCTGCCACCTTCGGCAGCTGCTCCACCATGCCGTCCAGCGGCAACGGCATCGGCCCGGAGACGTCACTGGCATACTCGAACATCACCAGCCCGAAATCGTCCTGGATACGGTTGCGCAGCGTATCGAGCGCTTCTTGCCTGCGGATCACGTCCACCTGAACCTGGTTATAGAGCCGGTCCGCCGCGGTCATGCCGCGTTGGGCGTTGCTCTCATGCTCCTGCAACGCGCGTTCCTGGGCTTCAGCGGTCACCAGGTCTTTCTCGGCCGGGTCGATTTTGGCGCGCATCGATGCAATCTCTTCATTCAGGTTCCCTTCGCGCTCGTGCAGAGCCTCTCGATCAAGTTTCAACTGCGACAGGCCAGATTCGATCTCCTCCAACCGACCTGCAAAATGGCGCTGCTGCTCTTCCAAACGGGTCATTGCCAATACGCGCTCGTCCCGGCGGGTTTTGAAATCGTGAAGCGATTGCCCGGCCACGGCTGCGAGCGTCTTCCAGTAGGAGACCTGCTCCTGCGCTTCGTCCAAAGACATCCCGGACAGTTCCTGATTAAGGGTGCGGACTTCTTCCTGGGCTTCGGCTGATTCTGACTCGACTTGTTCCTGCGCTTCAGTCAGTTCGATCCACTCCGCTTCAGCGCGGGACATTTCAGCCTGCAACGCTTCAATCTGTTTTTTCCCCCACTCGAGCTGGCGCTTTGCCGAGTCCAGTTTGACGGCCGTCTCCCGTTCTTTGGATTGGGCGCCCGTAAACTTTACGCGCGCTTCCCGCAGGGTCGCTTCAGCGGCAGACGAGGCTTCACCCGCGGCCAGCAGGTCCGAGGTCAGGATCTGAAGCGCAGACTGGAGCGACTCCAGCCGTCGGCCCAGCGACGTTAGCGATTCCCCCAGTTCGCGGCGCTGGCGCGGTCTGCTTAACGTCGAACCGCGTGACGACTTACCCGCCAGTACCAACCCATCCGCGCGGAAGACTTCACCACCCAACGTCACCGCTCGTACATGGCCCGGCTGCCCGGCGATCAGGCGGCGGGCAGCGGTGCGGTCACGGACAACGAACACCTGCCCCAGCAATAGATCGACGGCGGCTTTCAGCTCGGCGGGGGCTTTCACAAGATGCGATGCCAGACCCAGGCAGGCTTCATCTGGAGAGACTCTGATCGGTGCAGGCTCGGCCAACTCCCCCAACGGGAGCAGGGCAGCACGGCCAGACTCTTCGGATTCAAGCAAATGTAAAGCCTCATCGAGTTGACCGCTTTCGAGCAGTACTGCATCCAGGTGCTCACCTAGCGCGGCGGCAATGGCGGTTTCCAGTTCGGCGGGCACATCCAACGCGGCACTCAGCGCGCCACGCGCACCGCCCAGCTTCGACTGGCGGCCAGCCGCAATCAGGAAGCGCGCCCCATCGGCGTAACCCTGCAACGACTGCTCCAGTTGCTCTAATACTTCGAGCTGGGCAGCCAAACGCGACTGCTCGGCTCTGAGGGCGGCCAGCTCTTCGTTCTTCCGGCGTTTCTTTTCTTCCAACCGGGCAGCTTCGTTCTTACGGGTTTCGAGGGTTGCTTCGGCTTCTCCCAGATTTTTTTCCGCCTTCTGCAGAGCAGAATCGGCCGAGCGGTGTTCTCCACCAGCTCGCACAACCTCAGTATCCCATTCCTGGATATCCGCATTGGTGGTTTCCATCCGTTTGGATAGGGTCGCACGCCGCGCACCAAGCTCATCCAGGCGCGCCTGAGTTTCAGCCCGGTTCTTGTTCAAGGAAGTAATCCTTGCCTGCGCGATTCGCAATTTTTCTTCGATCCCGGAACGCTCCGCCTGGCGCAAAGCCAGCGCCTCCTGCGCGGATTTTAAACGTAGATTGGCTTCTCTATACTCGGCCTCCACGCGGGTGACTTCACTTTCGGCTTCGCTCAAGCGCTCACGGGACAGGGTACCTTCATCCATCGCGCGATCGCGGTCGCTGATCAGGGTTTGGCGTGAAACGGTCAAAGAACGCTGGCGCTCATCCAGCACGGCCAGCTCTCGGCTGACGGTTTCGCGCTGGCTGTGCAACGCGGATAACTCTCGGTGCCAGCTAGTGAGTTGCGCGCGCAAGCCCTGTACACGCTCGCGGAAAGTGGAGGTTTCTGCCTGGATACCCTGGTAAACCTTTCGCGCCTCTCGCTGGCGGGCTGCCTGCTGGCGCTGGATCTCGCGGTTTTCGGCCAGGTCTTGTTGAGATTTATGCCAGTGATAGCCATACCATTCGCGCAGCAGGACATGCAGATCCGCCTGCATCTGGCCGTACTCCCTGGCCCGGCGGGATTGCCGGTCCAACGTGCGGAGACGCGGTTCCAATTCGGCCATGATATCGAGCACGCGCTCCAGGTTGCGCTGGGTGGTCTCCAGGCGGCGCAGAGTCTCTTCGCGGCGGGAACGGTACAGTCCCACTCCGGCAGCCTCTTCGAACAGCTTGCGTCGCTCGTCAGCTTTGAGCGCCAGCGAAGCGTCTACCAGGCCCTGACCAAGGATGGTGTAAGTCCGTTCGCTCAGGCCAGACTGGGCCAGCAGTTCGTTGATATCCCGCAACCTTACGTGCTGGTTATTGAGCACGTAGTCGTTGCGGCCATCACGGTAGGCGCGGCGTCCCATGGAAACTTCGCTAAAGTCCAATGGCAGCCAGTTGTTGCTGTTGTCAAACAGGACAAAGGCCGAAGCCATACCCGCGCGCGTGCGGGTTTCGGAACCGGCGAAGATCATATCTTCGGTCCTTTTGGCGCGCAGCAGGCCATAGGACTGTTCTCCCAGCACCCAGCGCAGGGCGTCGGCGATGTTAGACTTGCCCGAGCCGTTCGGCCCGACAATGGCAGTGATCCCCTCAGCGAACTCGAAGACGGTGCGCGAGGCGAAGGTTTTGTATCCGTGTAATTCGAGGGATTTTAGACGAAGAGGCATTGAAGTATTTCAGTCGTTTAGGATGAGTTTTTTTGCGCCAGCTAAGGCTGCCCACCGGGATGCTTCATGAAAAGCCTGCTTTGAGGTAATTTGGAATGCTTTTTAGATCAAACCAAGGATTTCCAGCGCCGCATGGGCAGCCATCTGCGCCGCGGTCTGCTTACTGGAGCCTGCTCCCTGACCATAAATCTTGCCATCGACCTGGACTTCTACGGTAAAAATCTTAGCGTGGTCAGGGCCGCTGGAGTCGATGGTGACGTAACGCGGCGTGCCCAGCTTGTTCGATTGGGCCCACTCCTGCAACGTACTCTTGGGGTCGTAAAGCTCCACCTGGCTGATTACCTTGCTACTGGCACCTGCAAGCAAGGGCTCCATGAAATCGCTCACAGCCGGGATATCCGCATCAAGGTATAAAGCCCCGATGATGGCCTCGAAGGTGGCGCACAGCAGGTTGTCGCGCTGACGACCGCCCGAAGCCAGTTCGCCGCGTCCTAAACGGAGCGCAGGCCCGAGGTCCAGGGTACGAGCGAAATCGGCCAGGGTGTCGGTGCGGACAAGCGCGGAACGCATCCGGGTCAGGTCGCCTTCCTGCATCTCCGGGAAGTGGTTATACACCCAGGCGCCGACAACGAAGTCCAGCACAGCATCGCCTAAGAATTCCATCCGTTCATTATCCTCGACCGCGCTAGGGTTTTCGTTCACATAAGAACGATGCGTCAGGGCACGCACCAGGATATGCAGGTTGGAAAAGAACAGGCCCAGCCGCTCGGCCAGGTCAGCAGCGGATTCGGTATCCGCATGGGAATCCATCTGTGTTGACAAGGGAACCTCCCTGGAACTCAGGGAGCGCTAGTCCCTCACCACTCTACCTTGGGGAGCCCCCTTTCGGGGATGATAAGGCGACAGGTGAGGGCCGACTCGCGTTCCATCAGTTCCTGA